>DAPV01000084.1 GCA_002502625.1 Euryarchaeota archaeon UBA125 | reverse complement strand
AAAACATCAAGGATATTTTTTGCGTCTCTATCATCATCTCGTTCGTCTTCTCCTTGTCCTATTGCCCATCCATTTTTCCCATGAATACAAGCTTCAGGCCACCATCCGTCAAGGATAGAACAATTTGGAGTTCCGTTTAGTGCAGCTTTCATTCCAGATGTTCCAGATGCTTCCATTGGTCTAATCGGATTATTCAACCAAATATCTGAACCTGCAGTCATTAGCAATCCTGTATCCATAGAGTAATTTTCAAGGAAAATCACTGGGATTTCGTCCTGAATTTTTGAGGCACGATCGTAAATGCTTTTGATCAACATTTTGCCACCCATGTCCTTTGGATGAGCCTTTCCTGAAAATACAAATTGTATTTTATTTGAACCAATATTTCTTAATCGTTCCAAATTTTTGAAAACCAAATTAGCACGTTTGTATGTAGCAAATCTTCTAGCAAATCCAATGGTTAATTTCTCAGGATCTAATTGAATTCCGGTTTCTTTTTCAACAAAATTTCTTAGTTGAATCCTAGAATTTTCTTTAGCATAAATTAGATCTTCATTTGAAAAATCCATTTTTTTGATATATGTTGAATCAGTTCTCCACTCTATTGATTCTTTATCGAATAACGATTTGAAGGAATCACTAGTCCAAGTGATATGGTGAACCCCATTAGTAATAGGATGAATATTAGTTCCAGGGAACATTTTCTCGGCTACCTTCGCATTAAGACCTGAGACAGCATTGACCTTCCCACAAAGTCCTATGCCCAAATGACTCATGGAGCATGAATCTCCACTGTTTGCGATTTCTTTAGCATCCGTTGGTAATAATTCTCCTAATATCGACTCTACATCTTCCCAACTGAATCGATCATGGCCTGCAGGTACAGGAGTATGTGTAGTGAACAGAGTTCTATTGGCCAAGTCTTCTCTTGACCAACCTTGATTCAACATTTCTAGTGCAGCAAAAGTACAGTGTCCTTCGTTAAGATGTAATCCGGATATATTGTATCCTAAAGCCAATAATGCTCGAATTCCTCCTACTCCAAGAAGATATTCTTGTCTAATTCTAGTAGAATCATCTCCTCCATAGAGTCGGTCTCCGAGTGAAGAATGTTCTACAGAATTAGATGGGTGTCTAGTATCTAGAAAATATGTAGAAATATCTTTTATTTTATATTCCCAAATTTTTGAATAAAGTATTGTTCCATCTAATTCTAATTGGATTTCCTTACCGGTATCTTTCATGAAATCCGTTGGATCTATTTCATCAAAAGTTTCTGTCTGGACACCCTCTGAATCTATGTGTTGTCTGGCATATCCATTTCGATAAAGTAAGGTACATCCTACTAGGTTTATTCCCGCATCTGCTGCTGATTTTATGTGGTCTCCGGCCAAAACTCCTAGTCCGCCAGAGTAGGTATGAAGTCGACTTTCAAATCCAACTTCTGCAGAAAGATATGCGACAACCATACACTCCCCCCTACCTTCTGAATAACCCAATCCGTTTGTACCGGTATTTATTCCATCCTCTACAATTGAATGGTTTTTTTGTGTGAAAATAATATGGTAGAGGTTGCACCGAACATCATGGCGCTTAGTTCGAACAACAGTTCTCGAGTCGCCCTCGGGTTAATTTTGCTCATGATTTCTCCGATTTTATTGGGGGTATCAGGTGCTGCTACTCCTAATGATATTTCGATAGACGGGGATCCATCTGATTGGCCCTCATCAACGGATATGGGTGTTGATGAAAATGGAGTATCTCTCCATCTAACTTGGAATTCTACACACCTTTTCATCGGTTGGGAAGGGACAGATTGGGCATCAACTGAAGAAGGAGCAGATTTATTCGTTTATCTCAATACTACTTCTGGAGGGACATCTCTTTCCAAAGAATGGGGTTTTTCACATGTACTTCCTTTTGCTGCTGATTACGCATTTGTGTTAGAAGATTCCAATTATCATGCAATTTTTGCTGAGCAGGACGGTATTTGGCAAACTACACATGAAGAAAATACTGCTATGAATTCCCATACATTCCCAGGTGAACGATATATCGGTTGGTCAGAAAATAAGATTAGTGAAATTTCAATTCCTTGGGATGCTATTGGTTCTCCTACTTCTGTAGATTTTGTGATATGGGCACAATGGCAGGATCAAGGAAATGTTTGGACCTCATTCCCATCAGAGAATTCTGCAAGTTCTAATGGTGCTGAGACTTTCTCTCACATGTATCGTCTTCCTGATAGGAATGAATCTATTGACCCATCTTCTATGGAAATTGTAGCCAGTTCCGGAGTAAATAAGGCGGAAGATGCGTTGAATGTGGCAATTGTATTTCATCAGCATCAACCGTATTACAAGAATAAGCTAACTGGGATGTTTGAACTCCCTTGGGTCCGTGTTCATGCGATGACGGAATACGTAGATTCTCCTGGAATTCTAGCGCAATATCCGGGTACTCAAGTCACATACAATCTTGTCCCATCTTTCTTAGAGCAACTTGTTGACTATCATCGTAATGAGACTCCAGATGTCCATACCGATTTTGCAAGGAGAGCATGGCCAACAAATCCTAACGGGACAGTTGCTGATTATCCAAATGCTACTGCTCTTGAATTACATACAATGCAGTTCCAATCGTTCTGGAATAGTGGATGGATTTACAACGTCTCATCAGAGGATCCGAATGCATGGGTTTTACCAGCTAGTCAGCGTTACAAAGAACTCTATGATGCAACCTTGCATAATCTCAAGCCTGCAACTATAATGAATGATGAATTGCTTTCACCTCAAGATTTGTTGGATTTACAGGTTTTATGGTATCTTTTCCAATTCTCTCCGGATTATGTTCAAGGAGAATATTCCTCTTTCTTTACTCAACCAAACAATACTCCTCCTCAGTATGATCAAGGTTTGATGGATTTATTCACCAAGGGTAGAGATTTCACTCCTGCTGAATTAACATATGTAATCGATCAGCAACATTCTCACATGGCCAATGTTCTTCCGATGTATAGCCAATTAGCTGAAAGAGGACAGGTAGAGTTGACAACAACTCCCTATTATCATCCGATTATGCCTCTCTTAATGATGGACGGATGGACTTTCGAAGACGGAATCCGAGTTAACAAAGATGCATGGCCTGTAGATGTGACAACGCATCTCACCAACGGGATGAATCTATTTGAGGAAGAATTAGGTTTTCGACCTAATGGAATGTGGCCATCTGAACAGGCTGTTTCACCCACTATGGTTCAACCAGTCTCAGATGTTGGAATTCAGTGGATGGTTACAGATGAGGAGATTTTAGCAAAATCTACCTCAGAAGGTGGTGGATCTATTGATGTAGAAGATGCTACACAATTGGCAACTCCTTGGGTTGTAGAAGGTGAAAATGGAGGGGAAGTTGCAGTTATTTTCCGTGATAGGGTAATTTCTGATAGAGTTGCATTCCAATATGGTTCAATGACTCCAGAAGCGGCAGTCTCTGACTTCCTGTCTTACTTGGATGGAATTCGTTCTGAATTGATAGCTGCCGGAGAAGATCCTAGTGAGCATCTGCTAACAGTTGCTATGGATGGTGAAAATTGGATGTTCATGTCCGAATTCCAGCATTCTGACAATGCTCGTCCTTTCATTCATGAATGGTATTCCAGACTTTCTTCACATCCAACCGTTGTAACAACAACACCTTCTGAATTCTTATCCAATAATTTCACACTTCCTAGAATTGAGAATATTGGAACCGGATCTTGGATTGATGGAACGTTAAGTACGTGGGCAGGTGAAGAAGATGAAAGTCTTGCATGGCAACGTCTCGTTGAAGCCAGAGCTGCCTTGGTTGATTTTGAATCTGAGAATCCAGATGATCCGGGTCTTTCTCTCGCTTGGGAATCACTCTACATCGCTCAAGGAAGTGATTGGTATTGGTGGTATGGTTTAGATCAAGATAGTGGATATGATGAGATGTGGGATGTATTGTTCAAAGTCCATCTCTCCAACATTTATCGAGCAATTAATTTGGATCTCCCTCCCTATCTTCAAGATCTTTGGACAAACCCTGCATTGCCTGATGAATCTGCGAGTTCAATTATTGAACCAATGATAGATGGAATCGCTTTACCAGGAGAATGGGATGGCGCTGCAATTTATTCTGCGGACTCAGTAAATGGAGGTGATTTAGATATTGAATCATTCCATTTAGGGTATGACGCTTCGAACCTATACGTCCGAGTAGATATGACCAATCCAAATCAAATCGAAGCATTAAATCAATCAAGAGATGCAGATTTAGCGATATATTTTATGCAACCCAATGCTCAGAATTTCAATGAAGTTCAAACTAATTTTAGAACATATTTTGGAAATCAAATTTTAGGCTTTCCAGCAAAGAAGATGGTTGCATTTGATTTCGAACAATTACGAGAAGATGGTCAAGCAAAATGGAATTTATTTGATGCAAGAGGGCAGGTAGGGGATAACGAACAATGGGCATTAACAGGATCCTCAATACTTGGTGGATGTGCTGGGAAAGAAATTTATGAATTTGTTATCCCTTGGTCAGATTTGGGTCTAGCGCCTCGGTATACTACACGTGTGAAAGTTGTTTCTGCATGGGCGGATTCCCTTTCGTATGGTGACGGTGAAGATGTTGAGATAGCGCCTCCTGCTCCAGCAGAAATTGTTCTCCCTGATCTAGAAGAATGGGTTACTTTGTTAGAATTTGATGATATTACTGGTGATGAAAATGGTGATGGCGATTACACCTATCCCCTATCAAGCGATTTTTCACCAGGTAGTGGCCTATTTGATGGAACAAAGATGAAGATTAGTCAAAGTGCTTGGAATGCACGTTTTGAGATAACAGTTGCAGAGATGACAGATTATTGGAGTCTTTCAAATGGTTTTAGCCATCAGATTGTTCAGATATATGTTGATCAGGGTGAAACAACTTCTGGTCGCACTCAAATGCTTGAAGGAGCAAATGCCGAGGTTCATCCAGATTGGGCTTGGGAAGTTGCAATATCTGCAACAGGAGAACCTGGAGCGGTCAAAGCAGTAAATGCAGCATCAGGAGAAACTAGCGCTAGAGGCATTGAGGTTTCTGGAAATGTAGAAACAAAGACGATTATAATCACTGTTTCAAAGAATGTTATTGGATCAGATGTACCTAATTATCGCTTCATAGTTGTAATTGGAAGCCAAGATGGATTTGGTACAGGGAAATGGAGAGATGTTGATGCTACATCTAAGACTTGGCGTTTAGGAGGGGGAGCAGATCCTTCACCCGTTGATGGTGTAGATTACGATCCAAATATTGTAGATATTTTACTTCCTGATGGAAATCAAGCATCGATGTTGAGTAGTTATGATGTAGAATCTCAACAATTCGCAGTTTTGACTGGTTTTGAATTACCTGAAGTAGCTCAACAAGTGTATGGTGCTAAGGTTGCAGGAACCACTGCTAATTCTGCAATTCTTGAGTGGTCAACAACTCAACCTGAGGCAGGAATTATTACATGTACATCTAGTGATAATTCATCTAATGAATGGAATGAATCCATTTTGTCGCCTTCTGGGATAGAGTCTCTTTCACATACGGTTCAGTTGACTGGATTAACTACGTCAACTGCTTATTCGTGTATTATTTCTGTAGGTGATGCGCCATCAGCGTCTGTCCAATTCAATACATCAGAACAGATAGATACCATGCCTCCAGAAGTACTCAATTTGGATGTTCAACAATTATCTGGAGGTTTACTGAAAGTAACTTGGTACACCAGTGAAGAAGCGACTGAATCTATCGAAGTAAATGGTCAGACATTTACTGGAGATATTGTTGCTCTTCGTAAAAATCATCAGATGACAATCACTCCAAATCCTATTTTGCCAGCATTACAAGAATTTACTCTTACAGTATCGGTGTTGGACGCATCTGGAAATAGTAATTCATCTAGTCTTACATTCATCATCCCTGAAGATATCGGTGATTCTACTTCACCTATTCAAGTTCCAGATGATTCTGATTGTACTACATTAGAGGGAGATGAATGTGCAACTTCATCGCCTATGAATGGAGAATTGATTATTGGTGCATCAATATTGGTGGTCTTACTGGTTGGCTTTGCATTATTGAGAACTAGAATGTCCGAAAATGAGATATTAGATGGGCTCGTTCAAGAAATAGAAGATATTGAATGACTATGCGAATGGAATACTTGCAGTTTCATGAGTGTGTAGGTTGACTACTGTTAGAATAGCAGGTCTTGGCTGAAAACCTAGAGTTCTTTGGTATCCAGTTTGATCTTGCCATGTACTACTATGAATCAATTTGACTCCTTTGTAATCTGAAACGTGATGGCCATGTACGTGGCCGGTAACGAAAATATCAGGTATTGTACGAATCACTAAATTATCTTCTGGTTCAGGGGCAAGAGGTGTTTTTCCACCCCATGATGGTGCCAGATGTCTTCGATCAATCATTGCTCGCATTGCTGCTTCGGGTCGATCATATGATACACTTCTCATCTTAGAAACGAAATCATCAATACTTTTTCCATGATAAGATAAGATTCTAACTCCGTGTAGGCTGAAGTCGCATGGATTACCAACAAATGTTGTATTATTGTAGTCCTGTTGTAGTTCTGGATCTAAGGCAGGTTGTGGTTCAGCAGGTCGAACAGCATCGTGATTTCCTGGAAGGAGAAGAACATCTACCCAGTCGGGAAGTGGTTCTAATAATCTAGCCAGTCCTCCGTATTGATTGAAGAGATCTGGGATTGCAAGTTCTTTTTCTTGATTAGGATAGATTCCAACTCCATCAACACCATCTCCGCTAATTACAAAGTAACGAATTGTTTTAGCTAGAGGATCTGTATTGAACCACTCAACCATTTTATGCCATTGTGCTTCTAAGAAAGTCTTCGATCCTAGGTGTACGTCTGAAAGAAATGCAACTGAAATTGCTTGGTCAGATGGAGCAGAATTTTTGTGATGTTCTCGAAGAGGAGGATAATGGATATCTTCAGCAATGAACGTATCTCTTCTTCCTCTTTCTGACTTTAATCGACCCGTAATTCCTATGACGTCGTCTGGCATTAGTCCCGTTCTAAGTGGGTGTTCATCTCCAAATTCTGGTCTATTGTACATGATACACTCAATTTCTGCTCCTTCGTCTTCTAGAGTAAATCTAAGATGTCCTCCGTTCTTTGTGTATGAAGGGGAGTTGACAATTCCAATTAATGAACAATCTTCATCTCTGTATCTTGGTTTATTCATTGACACTTCGCCTATTTGAGTAGGCCGGAATGGCAATATTCTAGAATCAACAATCATCTTTTTTATTGTTGTTAAACGATCGTTGAAACAAGAGAGAATATCGCTCATTCTTCCTTCTGTTATACTATTCCCAGTTATGTCAAAATGAATTTCTAATTCCATATCTACATCTCTTGCTTCCATTGGAAATGCTGCTAAATCATAGTGGGAAAGACCATGTGGTCTTGGGGCAGGAGCAACTTCTGTCTCTTTGATACTAGCAATAGTACGTGCTCCAATTTCTTCTTGTTTTGTTATTCCAGCGATTTCAAACAATTTATCGAGTGTTTTAGAATCTAGAATCCCACTTGTTCTAGACTTAATTGCTGCTTCAAGGATTGGTTGAATTGATTCTAAAGGTTCTAGCCGATTACGAGCTTCGGCAGTTACAAAGAGGTTTAGTGACCACAAGTTGGTCTGCTTGACCTCCCAAGTCTCGTCGCTCATGGAGTCTATGCTGCACAGAGGGGCTCAAAGAGGATTGCGCTCTATTCTTCGGACCAAATATCTTCATCTTCCTTTTTCTTTATTTCTTCTACAACAGTGCCTTCTGTTTTTCCTTCTGCCCAAATTACTTCCCCATACCAAGTATCTTCCATTCCAGGAACACGTCCGAAAGCAGAAAGTGTAGCCTCTTTCAGAGTCAGTTGTTCAGGTACATCTTCATCATCATCCATTTTTGTTCTCATATCAAGACGGTGAGTTCCTGTTTCCTCTGTTTCAAATACATTCAGGGCAGTTTCAAGTGCTAAGCTTACGAAAAGTTGCTTATTCATTGATCTATCTCCGCCTTGACTATTTGTCGATCTTACAAGAAAACGATTTTCCCAAAATGCACAAACATATGCAAGACCAACTGGTTTAGTTTTGGTTCCCCCTCCCGGCCCTGCAATTCCAGTAATAGAAATGGCCAGATCAGCACCCGATCGTTTGAGCGCCCCTTCTGCCATTGCTGCTGCAACATCCTTTGAAACTGCACCTGGGACAGAATCACCTTCAAATTTTGAACGTTCTACTCCTAATTCGCTCATCTTTGATTCATTGGAATATGTTACCCAACCTTGCTTGAACCATTCACTTGATCCAGAGATGTCTGTCAAAGTACTAGTTAGCATTCCTCCTGTACAAGATTCAGCTGTTGTTACCCTCCATCCATTTTGCTTTAGCTTTCTAGCCAGTCTGGAGGCCAAGGTTGCGTTACGCTCACCCATTGGTCCCACGGGGAAAGACATCATTCAAGAGGATGACTATGAGGGAAATGGTGGGCCCGACCGGAATTGAACCGGTGATCTTCGCTTTGTAAGAGCGACGTCATAACCCCTAGACCACGGGCCCCACATCAACGACGAGTATCCTATTGTTGAAGTAGTTACTTATGGAGTGACTCTACTTCTATCTCTAGGGAATAGTACTACTTCTCGTACATTACCTGCACCAGTAAGTACCATCAATAGTCTAGCAACACCTAGTCCCCAACCTGCATGAGGAGCAGCTCCAAATCGAAATCCATCGGTATAGAAACTAAAATCTTCAGGATCTAATCCCATGTCTCTAAGATTTTGTTCAAGAAAATCTACCCTATGTTCTCTTTGTCCGCCTGAAGTCATCTCGTCTCTTCCATAATTCAGATCAAATCCACGACTTAATTGCTCTCCAGTAGATCCTTTCTCATCTTTGTTATGGTAGATGTAGAATGGTTTCATTTCCATTGGCCACCTTGGAATAAAGTGGAATCCAGGATGTTCTTCGGCTATTAGGTCCGCATCAGAAGCACTGATATCGTCTCCCCATTTGATTTCCCCTCCCTTTGATTGGATAATTTCAATCGCCTCATCGTAACTAACTCTAGGGAAGGGAAGATTAGGTACATTTACGGATATTGCTTCCATTTCTTGAGAAATTCTGTATTCATTGATTATGTCAATTAAGTTTTGATCTTTGGTTTCAACTTGACTCCAAATATGGTGAATCATTCTTTCCTGAACTCCCATCACATCCTCATCATTTGCCCATGCCATTTCAATATCAAAGGAAATGAATTCGTTCAGATGCCGGTATGTGTCGTGTTCTTCTGCACGAAATGCCGGTCCAATCTCAAATACTCGTTCTAGGCCACCCAAAATCGCTAGCTGTTTGTACAGTTGAGGACTTTGCGATAGGAATGCAGGAGTCTCAAAATAAGTCATTGCGAACAAATTCGTTCCACCTTCTGAGGCACTAGCAATAATCTTGGGTGTATTGATTTCTTGAAACCCTTCTTTCAGAAGATGTTCTCGACCGTAAGAAAGAACTTTACTTCTTAATTGAAACATTGCGTTGATATGACTTCTTCTTAAGTCAAGATGACGATTATCTAGACGCGTATCTAATTCGACATGTACCTTATCCGTAATTCCTACAGGAAGAGGGGTTTGAGCTTCTGATAAAATTTTAGCGGATGTAGCAAATATTTCGTATTCAGGAGGAGGTAAAGGTTCACCTTCTGGTACCTTAGGTGGCCTTTTTTCTGCAACATTTCCTGTAATTTGAACTGTGGATTCTCTCGAAATCGACTGAATAGAGAGGAATATTTCTTCATCTAATACATCCTTTTTTAGGAATGCTTGTAATCTTCCTGTTCCATCTCTGAGAGTTAGAAAACAAACACCACCTCTTCCTCGTGAAATCTCTGCATGACCTGCAACAGTGACTTCTTGCCCCACTAGATCTGATCCCGAAATTGCGATATCTCCGAGAGTATGCGTTCTAAATGAGGTAGGTAACCAATCTGTTGAGTCTCGTCCGACCATGAAGTAAAGGGAGCGCCTTAGGGACTTCAACCGCTCGGTCAATTAAATTCTCGAATTATTAGGAAAATGGTAAATGTGTTTGGTTCCCGCCCACATCCATGGATGGTCAGGATGCACTCATTCAACGTATGAATGAAATTGATTGGTTTCATTCCATTCCTCTCAAAGATGGAATTGTTACTCCTGGACGTGATGATTCTATGTCTAAAATGAAGCAAGTTTGCCTCCCAGAAGATCTGTCTGGTAAATCAGTTCTAGATATCGGAGCTTGGGATGGATTCTTTTCATTCCAAGCAGAAAAAAATGGTGCAGCACGTGTTTTAGCTACTGATCATTATTGCTGGAGTGGCCCTGGGTGGGGAAGTAATGAAGGATTCAAATTTGCTCATGGGGTACTTGATTCAAAAGTTGAAGATCTAGATATTGATGCTATGGATATATCTCCAGAATCTGTAGGTGAATTTGATGTTGTTATGTTCTTGGGAGTATTATATCACTTACAAGATCCGATGGCTGGATTACGAGTTGCGGCGAGTGTTTGTAAAGAATTACTAATTATTGAGACATTAATGGATGATTTACATCGTTGGAAACCATCCATGGTTTACTTCCCTGCTGATTCGTACAATAAAGATTCAACAAACTATTGGGCTCCAAATGTTGCAGCAATGAAAGGAATGTTGCACGATCTTGGATTTTCCAGAGTTGAAGTAGTATTTCCTAAGAATCGATTTATTCGATATTCTTTACCAATGAGAATTCTATCCTCAATCAAGGGTTTGTTTGAGAGTAGGGGTTCATTCCGACAAACGGTAAATCAGGGGAGAATGTCTTTCCACGCTTATCGTTGAAATTCTTTTTTCATTGATTTTTTACAAGCATACGATTGAAATGCTATTGCTAAGTCGCGTGCTTCATGAGCGAAGGCGGGTGGTTGTTTACATCTGAATCGGTGGCTTCTGGCCATCCTGACAAATTATGTGATGCAATATCGGATTCAATTCTTGATGCATGCTTATCTGTTGACCCGAATGCAAAGGTCGCGGTTGAAACTCTAGTTAAGGGGAGAGAGGACAAAGCATTCATCGTTCTTGGTGGTGAAGTTACTCTAGCAGAAGGTGTCGAAAATCCTGATTTTGTACAGGTTGCGAGAGATGCGGCTGCGAATATTGGTTATATTAGTCATGAAATTGGAATGGATGCTCGCTCTGAAGAGACTTGTGAAGTAATCGAGTTAATTACTCGTCAATCTGCCCATATTAATCGAGGAGTAGTTCAAGAAATTGATTCTCAGGGTGCTGGTGATCAAGGATTGATGTTTGGATATGCTTGTGATGAAACTGAATCATTTGAAGGCCATCAAGGTCGTTGGATGCCTCTTGCAATTGCTCTTGCTCAGGCATTAACTCGTCAATATAGGAAATGTAGAGAAGATGGTACAATTGATTGGGCACGACCAGATGCAAAATCTCAAGTGACTCTGTTACACGATGACAATGGATCAATCGTTTGTGCAACTAATATTGTAATTGCTACTCAACATAAGGACATGCTTGCTGATTTTAGTTCTGAAGAAGAAGAACAGGATTGGATAAAAAATCAGATTATGGAACACGTTATTGCTCCAATAGTTCCAGCCTCGTTAATCACTGCAGATACTGAAATTGTAGTAAATGGAACAGGACGATTTGCAGATCCTGGAGGTCCTTACGCTGATGCCGGTCTTACAGGTAGGAAAATTATAGTCGATACATACGGAGGAAGAGGTAGACATGGTGGAGGTGCATTTTCTGGAAAAGATCCTTCTAAGGTAGACCGTTCTGCAGCCTATGCTTCTAGATGGGCTGCTAAACATGTTGTAGCTTCTGGACTTTCTCGGGAATGTGAAATTCAATTAGCTTATGCAATTGGAGTACCGAAGCCGGTTAGTGTCCGAGTTGATACTTTTGGAACAGGTCTAATACCTGACGAGCAGATTTCATCTCTTGTAAGTGAAAATTTTGATTTTCGTCCAGGACATATTATCCTTAATCTCCGATTAAAAGCCCCGATTTATTCCGCTACCGCTTCCGGAGGCCACTTCGGTAGAGTTCCAAAAGACTCATCTCAATTCACTTGGGAAAGGTTAGATGAGAATATTATTGCTATATTCAATGCTCAATTGTGAATCACACTCGTCTTTTCTCATTTTCGCGAGGGCTTCATATCAAAGGTAACGGTGCATCAGGTAATGCGTCGCGGTTCAGTTGTAGCCTGTGTCCTTTTCTTGTTGGCTTCTTGTGGGCCACTGGTCGGCATTGTATCTGCAGATTCGTCAGTTTTATTGGATCTTGATCGCGATTTAGTCGTTTTAACTCCTGGTCAATCAACCAATGTTACTTTGACAGTTGAAAATAATGATACTTCAATCCATGATTTCACAGTTTCATTAGGTAGTTCTTCCGCTGGTTCCCAGTGGACGGTTAATTTAACTCAAACATCAATCAATCAAGTCTTTCCTTATGCTAGTGATTCGATTGAAATCGTAATTTCATTGAATGGAAATCCGTCATCTTCTGCATCAGGAACACAATTGATTGTAGTTAATCGTAGTGGGGCATCATCTAGTGTAGAGATTCACCTTTCTGTAGGTGCAATGTATTTGCCTGATATTGATGCTACTGGAATCGGAAATAATGGTTTAGTTCATTCCGAAGTAAATTCTACAATTAACTTGCCCATTGAAATTTCTAATTTTGGTTCAGTTCAAGATACTATATTGCTAAGTGTTGGTTCAGAACCAGACATAGCAGCTTTTTGGGCTAATCAATCAAGTGGAAATAGTTCGAATAACTCCGGTAATAACAATAGCAGTGGGAATAATACTGGCGGAAATAGTAGTGGAGGAAATAACAGTGGTGGAAACAACTCCGGTGGGAGTAATACAACTACAATCAATAATTTACTGATGTATGGTAATAGCTATACTTCTCAAAATTCACTACATACAATTCTGGAAGATTTGGGAGTTACTGATGCTGAAGCGTTGACTGGAGGGGCGATGCGATTCGATGATCATTGGAATAACGTGAATTTATCTGGTCATTCTTGGAACAGTACTCTTCGTAATCCGAATTTGAATTGGGATTATGTTATCCTCCAAGATCAGAGTCAAATTCCTGGGTTAAATAGGACCACAACTTCTTGGATTGAGGATAAAGATGCAGCTATTTTATTGGCTAATGAAATTGAATCTGAATCTTCTGAATCAGTTCTAATGATGACATGGGGTAGGAGAAATGGAGATGTTACTAATCCGACCATTTATTCCAACTTCACGATGATGCAAGATAGGCTTGAAGACGGTTATATCGATTTTCGTGATAACATGACTGTTCAAGGTCGAGATGTATGGATTGCCCCTGTTGGATTAGCCTTCAAACACATTCACGATTCTATACAAAATTCTGGTTCAAATCCCATTTCTTCTAGTTCAACTTTCTATGGACTATATTCTGCTGATGGTAGCCATCCTTCTTTGTCTGGAAGTTATTTGGCAGCATGTGTAATTTATGCTACTTTGACTGGAGAAACTCCAGTGGGGTCAAATGATTCTGTTTCTCTTTCAAATTCATTGAAACTTGAATTACAGCAAGCGGCTGCCGCCACCGTATTCAATGAGACAAGTCATCTATCATACCCTTGGGAGAATTCCTCTTCAGGCGGGACATCTATTCCTCGATCAGTTCCTAGCCAGGGTCTTGATGCATCTAGTTGGTCAGTATCTTGGGAAGATCCAGTTGTGAGAAATCTTTCTTCTGGATCATCAATATTCGTTAATCTAAGTATTGAAATCCCTAATAACGCTGCTCCAGGGCCTTATGGATTCAGACTTCATGCTGCTAGTGCATTAGGAAATAATAGTGTTAGTACAGTAATGGTAGTAGATGTGAATGGAACTCATTTGTTCGAATCTAATTTCTCAACTGATAGTACATGGATCCCTGGTAATTCAGGAAACGTTACTCTTACTATAACCGATGTTGGTACCGATGGTATTTCTCCCTCTGTTGTTCCAGGAAGCATATCTAGTACTGGTGCTTGTTTGGTAGATAGTGTGGAATCTATCGATTCATCATTTTCTTGGTTATTTGAAATGGATGTCTTATCTTCGGCTCATGAAGGAGATATTTGTCACCTTTCTCTAAGTATTCATGAGGCTGAAGGAGATACTACTACTGTGTTAACACATTCCTTTGTAATCGGCGAGTATCTTTCTATGGTGATTGAAATGCCTTCTAATATTACAATGATTGAACCAGGTCAGTCATCAACAGTTGACGTAATTTTGTCAAATACAGGGACCGAAGATCTTACTGTTTCCGCATCTTCATCCATTATTGATGGGTTATCGATTTCTATTCAAGATACTGAAGTAAAACGAGGTGCATCAAAAATAATGACAGTTTCAATTTCTGCGGATCCAGATATCTCAATCGTAGGTCTCTCTTCCATGAATCTTACATTCTCTGTGAATTTAACCGGAGTTCAGATATCTATTGATGGAAATGAAACAAATTATGGTCATATTGATTTGGATATATCTCCTTGGACTTCTCTACGAATTATTGCTCCTCAGACTAACGGAATTACAATTGAACCTGGTTCTACTACTTCCTTTTCATTTGATGTAGAAAATCAAGGTACTCAATCAGTTGATGCATCTTTAGTCTGGTCATCCGTTCCTGCAGGTGTAAGTCTGAGTACTCTCAATGGTTCTATTTCTCTTACAATAGGTGAGATAACGACTATTTCTGTTTTAATTGAGTCTGAACAATCAGCAGTTGCTACAAATTCTCCAGTGAATTTTGAATTAGTATCTACAATTGATGGTGAGGCCTTTGATTCAATCAATGCCTCAATTTCTATTACCCCAAGAGGGATTCCATCTTTGAGTACAGGTTCAACACAATTGTCGATATTAGCATCCTTGTGGAGTACTGTTGATTTCACAATTGCAAATACTGGAAACTCCGCAGGAGTTTTTGAGATTTTAGTCAGTGAAAGTCCATCAGGAGTTCAAGTAGTACTTTCAGAAAGTGCTTTTTCTCTTGATTCAGGATCCACTACTTCCTTTGAAGTACAAGTCAAGGGTGATGGAATTGGAATTTTGACATTGATGGCTTATTCTACAACTGGCCCTAGTTTCAATTCTACTGAATCTCTTGATATCATTCAAGGTTCATTAGCTCCTCAAGTTACTCTTTCTCCGTCGGTAGTAAATTTACAACATGAAGAAACAATCACATTCTCTGGCTATATTTTCAACCCAACAGATAGTTCCGGAGAATATGCATTAGAGCTATTGAGTAGTTTAGATTGTGCGTTGGCAGCTACGAGTATTATAGTACCTTCTGGTTCTTCAATTGAAGTATTGATTTCTTGTGATTCAACCTCCTCTAATCTTGCAGGTTCACATCAAGTGACATTACTTGCTCGCCCAGTAGATCTCCCCTCAGTATCTTCTTCTTCGTCTTCAGATGTCACTCTCATTGAATCGGTAGGGGTTAATGGTGCACTTCTTTTAGATATTGAATTGGTCGAAGATGGTGGATTAATAATTGACAAAGAAGGAAGTTTGACAATGGTAGTTCGAGTTGAAAATACCGGTAATTCTCACAAGAAAGGAATCCTGATATTATCAGGTAAAGGATTGAATTCGGGGCTCGTCAAAACTTGGAATGTTCAGCCTACAGGTTCTACTCTTCCTTCATATGATATCGCACCTGGTGAAGCAGTCACTATGTCTCTGACATTAACTAGTAATGGATTAGAATCCGGCCTTTATGACCTGACAATTACTGCCTCAGAAGATGATGGTGCTGGAACAGTATCCATTGCCCCCATTCAGATATTTGTCCAAGATGACCCGGTTCCCCCTGCAGGAATTTCATTGCCTACTGGACATAGTATCAACAATTCTACCAGTATTTCTTTGATGTTTGGTGGATATGTGTTTGCATTGTTAGCAGTCTTGGCTCTACGATGGAATATGAGGCGTACCAACGCCTCAATCGAGGCAATTCAATTAGAAGCAACTGAAGCAGCTGAAGTTCAAGAACCAGAACCTGAGGAAGAAGAAGAGGATCCTCTTGCAGAGGGAGAAGTTCGAGCAAGTTCTGATGGTTCAGCAATTTGTCCGTTTTGTTCAACTAGATCCAAGTTGCCTAAAGACAAAACACCTCCCTTCAGATTCCGTTGCCCATCTTGTTCAGAGATAGTCAGAGTAGTAGAATAGTTACTCTTCTTCGTCATTAGGAGCTTTTACTGCTATCACAAGAAATGCTGTATGGCCTATCGGCGTATTACCTGGTCTAACTCCTCCTCTTTTTGTCAGAGTCCACCTTCTCTCCATCAATTCTCCACCCCATTCAACGGTCAATCCTGATTGTTCTAGTGATGCCCAAGATTTCGCCAGTTGATCAGGAGATGGGCAATAACATGCAACTCTTCCACCAAGGCGAAGCAATTTACCCATTTCTGGAATTGCAGTCCATGGTTCCGGCATATCTAATATCACTGCATCTAATTCATCTACCAGTGCAGAAATTTCTGGAGAGGATCCAACTATATCTCGTTGTAACAGTGTCCAAGTAGGCATCCCTGGAAATACATCTGCACATCGATACATATTTTCAGCACCTACTGACGCATGCTCTTCTCTACGTTCTATTGAGATCAAAGTTCCTCCAGGTCCTAAACTTCTAGCAATATGCATCGCAAGTCCACCTGAACCAAACCCTGCTTCAAGAACACGATCATTTTGTCCAATCCCCATCCATGCAATCATGAATCCAGCATCTTTTGGAGTAATTACCTGCGCTCTTCTTTTCATAGCAGCTCTGAGTTCATGTAAACCAGGAGGCATACGAGTAAATGATTTAGTTCCGATTTTGATAGAATTTCCTATTTTTAAGTCCCCAATTTCTCTATCTGGGTCAATTCTTCCTATACCTCGAATTCGTCGTTCTCCTCCTGATCTTGAGAAGGCGTAAACACGGCCCCCAGTCTCTCTAAGAACGATAAGTTCCCCATCCGTCATATTGTTCGGCTAATGCTGTCTCCATTTCAAACCTCATGAAAAATCAAATTTTTGTATCTGAACTTAATCGACTAACTCTTATACACGTCTTTGTACTCGGATTATCATGCTTTACCGTATGGTATGCTCAACCGCCCTAACATTACTTATCGTTCTTATGTCAATGGGGAGTTTCGTAGATCCTCTCTCTGAACCCGAAGAAATCATTCCACTTGCTGAGGAGCCTACCGTTCTTGATGCTCCAAGTCCTGGGCATGTAGTCTTAGCCGAGTATATTGGAGGACAAAATTGTCCGCCTTGTTATGGCTATGCTAGTCCTGACTTGAAGTCTTTGAAGAGTGCTAATTCTGATGAATTTGTTTACATCTCCTATTTACCAGCAAGCTATGGTAATATTTACACTGCACAAGCAGGTGATGTAGCGCCTATGAATCGAATTAGTCATCTATCCTCAGATGGTGCAAATAGTGCGCCTCAAGCCTATTTCGGCGATTGTGCAAAGAGCAATTCCGCCTGTTTTATGAGTGGTGCTCAGACTAATGGTAAGACATATGACGACTTTTTCTCTGGCGTTTCTGGAAAATCAAACAATATGGATACAACTGTTAATTCTTACAGTATGGTTATCTCTCAAACTCAGAGTGGTACTGATGCAACAATTACTGTAGAAGCCTCATACAGCGGAGGAGGAACATCGGATGTACGTGTAATTGCTGCTGTTACTGAAGATACTTGTAATTCATATCCTTATGCTGATGGTTCCAAAGCAGGACATTGTTGGAAGAAATGGTTAGTAGATAGTACTAACAGTGGACCTATTTCTATGACACTTTCCAGTACACCTACAAGTTACTCTTGGACTGTACCTGTTTCTACAGTAAACGGTGGGATGTCAAATATGCTATCAGTTGCTTGGCTACAAGACGATTGGAGTACAGGTACTGCCCGTCACAACGTACTTTCTGCTACTGATTCTGATATGTTGCCACCAATTGATATTGCAATAGATTCTTTCACTGCAGAAAGTAGTGATGGATATTCGGGAATTATAGCTGGTGATCAAGTTGATCTTACACTTTCAATCAAGAATATTGGTGCTGATGTTTATGCAGATGGCGGTACTATTGAAGTTTTCAAGGTTGATGGACTTACTGAGACTTCTTTAGGTTCTACTTCAGTGAACACATTAGCAGTTGGCGCCACTCAATCCTACTCTACAACTTGGGATTCAACTGGAGAAACTATTGAAAATAATGGCGATTCTAGATTCCGCGCTAGAATCACTGTCGTAGATTCAATTGGAAGCAACAATGT
>DAPV01000011.1 GCA_002502625.1 Euryarchaeota archaeon UBA125 | reverse complement strand
CAGAATGAATTCCAGCTTCTTCAAGATGTTCCATTATTGCACCGATAAGAACTTCCTCCCCATCACAAACTGAGTCTACATCTAATTCCATAGCTCCTCCAAGATACTGATCCACCAATAACGGCTTATCAGGTGCGATATAAGCTTCAGACATGTAAGCATCTAGTTGGTCATCATCAGTTAGGATTTCCATCCCTCTACCTCCTAAGACATAAGATGGTCGAATAAGTACAGGAAATCCAATTTCGGCAACAGCAGAGCGAACGTCTGCTGGAGTTGCACCGGTTTGACCATTGGGCATCCTGAGACCTTGTTTCTTAGCAAAAGATTCGAAACGCTCACGATCACTTGCTTCGTCAACTGCATCAGGACTTGTACCAATTAATTCTGTTTCAATTCCCATTGAACGGAGATGCCCCACTCTTTCTTGCATAGGTAATGCAAGATTTATCGCAGTTTGACCTCCGAATTGTAATAGAAGACCGTCTGCATTTTCTCTTAAGAGAACTTCAATTACACATTCTAGGTTAAGAGGATCAAAGTAAAGACGATCACTCGTATCAAAATCAGTAGAAACTGTCTCAGGATTATTATTGATCAATATTGCCTCATGACCTTCATCTCGAATTGCCTGAACTGCATGGACACAGCCATAATCAAACTCAATTCCCTGCCCTATTCTAATAGGCCCAGAACCGATTACTACATGTCGACTTGCTACTTTACCATCCTCATTTTGTCTTCTTTCTTGTGGGACAGAATCAATTCCTGAAGGTACAGAACCTCCTTCGTAAGTTGAATAATAATATGGAGTAATTGCTGCAAACTCAGCAGCACAAGAATCAACCATCCGATAAACAGGATGGATTCCAAATGAATGACGTCGCTCCATAATTGCTAACGGACCATGTGCGTGATCTAAACTTTTTACACCTAAAGGGGGGAAACCTGCCAATGCATCAGAAATATGTGAATCACTCATTCCTGCACCTTTCCATCTTCGAAGGTCCTCTTCCGAAACATCTGAAGGAGAACCGCCATGAGACATTATTTCCATCTCATTCAAAGCCAAAGATTGGAAACGATGAAGGAACCAACGAGTAATACCTCCTGTAACTTCGTGAACCCGTTCAATATCCCAATTTCTTCTGAATGCTTCGATTAATGCTAACATCCTCCTATCTGTTGGGATTCTAAGCCACTCTTCTAATTTAGAATCGGAAAGAGGTTCTGCAGCTCTCTCAATCTGTCCTTCTCCCTCTGATTCATCAGCCAATGTAAGGGGGCGGGGGTGAGGACTTCCCACTTCCAAAGAAGCTATCGCTTTCAGAAACGCTTCCTCGAATGTACGACCAATAGCCATTACCTCACCCGTACTCTTCATGGATGTACCAAGTGTTCGATTAGCTGTACGAAACTTATCGAATGGCCATCTTGGTATCTTTACTACGCAATAATCCAAAGTAGGCTCAAATGCTGCTGTTGTTCCTTTTCCAGTTATTGGATTTGGTAATTCATCTAAGGTATATCCAACTGCAATTAATGCAGCCATTCTGGCGATTGGATAACCAGTAGCCTTAGATGCAAGTGCAGAAGATCTACTTACTCTAGGATTAACTTCAATGGTCCTGTATTCTCCTGTTTTCTGATTAAATGCAAATTGTACATTGCATCCTCCCTTGATATCTAAACGACGAATTAGTCTAAGAGCAGCATCACGTAACATCTGATGATCTCGATCAGATAATGTCTGCTGTGGTGCGACAACAGTAGATTCACCAGTATGAACTCCCATCGGATCTATGTTTTCCATAGTACAAACGATAATGCAGTTATCAGATGCGTCTCGCATTACTTCGTACTCGTGCTCCTGCCAACCTAAAATACTCTCTTCAATCAATACTTGGTCTATCCTACTATGTAGAATACCTTGGCTAGCAATTTCAACTAATTGTCCTTTATCCCAAGCAGTTCCACCGCCTAAACCACCTAACGTAAATGCAGGACGAATCAATAAAGGAAAGCCACCTAACTCTTCAGCCGCCTCTAATACTTCATCAATAGAATCGCAGGCAATCGCTTTTGGAACAGGTAGATCAATTTCTTCACACACTTTCTTGAATCTATCTCTGTCTTCTGCATCATCTATTGCCTGAAGATCACAACCAATTAGTTCAACATTTAATGCATCTAAAGTACCATCATGAGCCAAAGAACTAGCAATATTCAATGCTGTCTGTCCACCCATTCCTGCAAGAAGAGCATCAGGCCTCTCAATTTCTAAGATACGTTTCACTACATTGGGAAGAAGAGGTTCAATGTAAATTCTATCAGCCATTGAAGGGTCATTCTGTATGGTTGCAGGATTACTATTGACTAGAATTACTTCATACCCTTCTGCACGAAGAGCACGACAAGCTTGAGAACCTGAAAAATCAAACTCTGCTGCTTGGCCAATTCGAATAGGGCCACTGCCTAATAGAAGAATCCGATGAATATCTGTCCTCTTAGGCATCAATTCTCACCTCCAATAAGACTAGGAGTTGCAACTGGTTCTAATGGAAGGGGGACTGATGTACCCAAATGCTCAGCAACAATAGCTGAAAAACGATCAAACAATGGGTTCGCATCATGGGGTCCAGGGCATGCTTCAGGATGATATTGAATCGAAAATGCAGGACGACCTACTACATCTAAACCTTCAACAGTTCTATCATTTGCATTTACATAACGAACTGTTACGTCTGAATCAATTGCATTAGGCTCAACATCAGAAGATGCGCCAGAAGGATGAGCCGCTAACATTCCCTTCTTTGGGTCTGCAATTGCAAAACCATGATTTTGAGAAGTAATGCTGACGGTATTATCCATCAAATCAACAACAGGCTGATTCGCACCTCTGTGCCCATAAAGCAATTTGTAGGTACGCAATCCTGAAGCTAGCCCAAGCAACTGATGACCAAGACAAATACCCATAGTAGGAAAACCAGAGGATATCGCTCGAGCAAGTACTCTTCGAGCAGATGTTGCAGCTCCTGGATGCGCAGGATCACCCGGTCCATTTGAACAGAAAAAAGCATCAGGTTGCCACTTTGATACCAATGTATCAAAGTCAGATTTCGCAGGGACCCAGACTACCTCAAAACGCCGACATAATTCTCTCAAAATATTGAATTTAACCCCACAGTCAATGGCAATCAATCGAGGAAGTGAATCTCCATTCATATCTCTTGCACCCGGATTCAAAATAACATCATCATCTCTTGATACAAGTTCAACCAAATCCTCGAGATCGGGACTAGTAGCTTTAGCCAATCTTGCAGAAAGGGCTTCTTCTTGATCTATTGGACCGAAAACACACAGAAGTGTTCCATATTCTCTAACTCTTCTCGTAATAGATCTGGTATCTACCCCTTGAATTCCAGGGATGCCATGAGAATGAAGTAAATCATGAAGAGAGCCTACGGCATCTCTATGATCTGGAATGTCAATTGCTTGCTTACAGACAACACCACGAGGCCAAACCTTACTTGATTCAGAAATTCCGGGAATTACACCGTAATTACCCAATAATGGCCAAGTAAACGTTAGAACTTGGCCAGCAAAAGAAGGATCAGTTAAAGACTCTTGAAATCCAGTCATTCCAGTTGTAAATACTAATTCCCCCTCAGCAACAACTGATGCTCCGAATAGTGTACCCTCATATCGGCCACCATCTGCTAAAAGTAGAACTCCCTTCCCGTATGCTTCATGGAATTCTATATTTCGCCCATCGACTAATCGATCGGCTGCATCCTCCTCAGAAAATGGAGTAGAAACACCTGGAATACCTGCGCCGGGGGTGAAACCTGTACCCTTTGGGTTCTCCGACATCGTCTTGGTTCGCTAAGAACGCTCCTTAATCATTGGCGGTGAGAAGAGGGTAAAATTACATTCAAGAAGAAAAATAAACAATTATTCTAAAATTTCTTCAGAAGACAATATTTGCTTACCTGATTCCATGGGGACAACTGTTAACCCACCTGTAAAATTCGATGCATTGGTTCCATTCGGTTTCCAAGTTTGAAGGAATACTGCTAAAGCTGCAACTTCTGAATGTGGTTGATTACCAATGGAAATATTGTATTGACATATTCCAAATACTTCACCTGGAACTTTGGCTCCCCCTACAACTATTGCAATAGGCCGGTTGGTAGGAATTTCAGGAATGGTTTCATTCCATGGTAAACCATACATTGTGAGATGAATTGCAATCCCAGGAGAACCATCTCCAGCATCATTTTGAACAAAATTTCGTAACCAACCCATTGGCTTCTTCTCATAGTCTGCTTCGAAATTTCCTCCGAATCTTTCAGAAACTGATTCTAAGGTTTCGAGTACATTTGGATCTTCTTCACCACTAAGCACGAATTTATCTGCACCAAAAGCACGTGCTGTAAGACCTAGATGTGAAGTGATCCGTTTATCTCTTTCACGTCGATGTCCGAGCCGAAGGACATGAACGGGAGGATCACTACTCATGTTAATCGAACGAGGGGGGGAGGATATGAGTGATTCCTAATCTCATTCGTCTTTCATAGGAGCCAAAGCCACATCAAAGTTGGAGATTACCCCTCTAACCCAAGCAACAAGCATTGCATCTAGGAAATAACGAGCACTGAAATGAACTAAAATTCCCAATGCAGTTAACCGAAGAGTTTGGAGAATAGAGGTCATCAAGTCCGTACTAGCATCTGAAGAAAACATTGCATGACCTACTGGTTCAATAGCAAGATACACGACTAGAACAAAGAAACCTCCTCCCAAGGTTGCAGTAAGAGCGCCTCCTCTTTCACGAGATAGAGAAACTAATAATGTTGCAAAAAAGACAAGGATGGGGACGACCCATGATACCTCTGCGAATGATAGATCAAAGAATATTGAACTAGGCCCATAGTTCCCCCCCCATTCATTGCCCGCAACATGAATTGCAAGCCACCAGAATAAAACAACTATCATCATCAACATACCAGAAACTAATCCAAATCTAGTTGTCATTTGTCGAAGTTCATGAGCATCAGTTGGATTTAATCTGGCAAGAACTGCATCTGCAAGTTCAATTTGTTCTCGATCAGGAATCATAGCATCATTGCTGAGAGATAGCCTAGATGGAGCATCATCAGAAGATTCGGAAGCAAGTGAATCTTCGGGGCCCATGCCTACCCACTCAAGCGCAGCACCTCATAAAGCATACCTCACCTAGCCGCTCCGGATGCACGACTCGACGAACCTCTTGAGTCGCCACGGCGACGGAAGACCGCGAATTATGGGAGTGATTAACTGCACTCCAGATTCTTTCTATGAAGGGTCAAGATCTGCACAACTCGAACACTCTCTGGAAATGGTAGAAAAAATGATCAGCGAAGGAGCTGATTGGATAGATATCGGAGGAGAATCTACTCGCCCAGGGGCTACAGAAGTTAGTATAGATGAAGAAATAAGAAGAACTGCCCCGTTAATCCTAGAAATTCGCAAAAGATTCCCTAATCAGGCGATTTCAATTGATACTAGGAGACATCAAGTTGCAAAAGAAGCGATTATTGCTGGTGCTAATATGATTAATGATGTATCAGGATTAAGAGATCCTGAAATGTGTGAATTAGTCCTATCTACAGAAGTACAAGTGTGTATTATGCACATGCAAGGAGAGCCAGGTAA
Source organism: Euryarchaeota archaeon UBA125 (assembly GCA_002502625.1). GTDB lineage: Archaea > Thermoplasmatota > Poseidoniia > Poseidoniales > Thalassarchaeaceae > MGIIb-N2. The sequence goes on along the minus strand of DAPV01000011.1, from coordinate 11,122 downwards.
TATGCAGAATTCACCCCATTATACTGATGTTGTTCAAGAGGTCAGTTCTAATCTATTGAGAAAAGCAAGAGAACTGGTAGAACAAGGACACGCCGTTAATCGTATTTGTTTGGATCCTGGAATTGGTTTTGGAAAAACATTAGAACATAACATCTCTTTACTAAGAAAATCAGAATCTTTGAGAGGTGACGAAGGATTCTCTATTTTATGGGGAGTGAGTAGAAAATCGATGTTTAGGGAGTTATTAGGCCGTGAAGATACTAATGAACGACTTGCAGGAACCTTAGGAGTTGCAGCCTATGCTCAATCGAAGGGCATAGATATTCTACGGGTCCACGATGTAGCAGAACACGCAGATATAGGGCATACAATATCTAAATTGGAGTTGAATTAATGGAAAACGAATCATCAGCTGTTGTCAATGTAGACGATAATATTCGTTTAGTTGGAACTGCACACATCAGTCGTTCATCTGCAGATTTAGTAAAAGAACAGATAGCGAATTTTGAACCAGATATAGTTGCCGTAGAATTAGATAGTGATCGACTTCAGGCTTTACAAAACCCCCAAGCCTTCGATGAAGAAACATTAGGTTCAGCAATTAAAGCAGGAAAAGCACCCCTATTACTATTCCAATCTTTATTGGCGACTCAACAAAGAAAAATGGGTTTAGAAACAGGAGAAAAACCAGGAGTAGACCTGTTAACTGCTGTAGAAGAAGCAGAAGAGAATAATCTTTCTTTAGCGCTCATTGATAGAGATGTTAAGATTACTCTTCGAAGAGTTTGGTCAAAGATGGGATTCTTCCAAAAAATCAAGGTATTAAACGCACTTTTAGCTCCCGAAGAAGATGAAGAAATTGATGTTGATGCAATTGCAGAGGATTCTGATTTGATTAGTGAAATGATGGATGAACTAAGGAAAATGGTACCTGCAGCAGGAGAGGTCCTCATAGATGAAAGAGACGAATATCTAGCATCAAGAATCAGAAATGAGGCATCAAAGGGTAAGGTACTGGCAGTTATGGGAGCAGGACATTTGAAAGGTGTAGAAGAAAAATTACTGAATGAACCACCTTCAGAAGAAAGAGTAGAACAATTGTTATCAATTCCAAAGAAAGGTGTAGTAAAGAAATTACTACCTTTTTCTTTACCTGCTGTAATGATCGGAGTCTTGGCATATCTTGCAAGCCAAGGAGACGTAGAAGCACTGAAGGAGAGTACTCTTACTTGGTTATCTATCAATGCTGCTTTTGCCGCATTTTTTGTCCTCATAGTCGGAGGACATCCACTGTCAATTTTGAGTGCTGCAATTGCATCTCCAATTACATCATTGAATCCAACATTAGCAGCAGGATGGTTTGCTGGTGCAGCACAACTAAAATTTAGTGCACCGAGAACAAAGGATCTTCAAGAATTCCTTATGATGGATAAATTACGTCTTCTTTTTACTAATAGAACTGGTAAAGTGCTAATGGTTACAGTAATGGGAAATATTGGTTCTTCAATTGGAGCATGGATAGCAGGACCATTGATTCTAGGATCTCTCTTCTAATGATCAAAATATTTGTGTAAGAATATCAAAAAAATACCGGATGAAAATTATTCCAAGAATGGAAATAAAACCTCTGAGAATAATTTGTTCTGAGATTAGCAATCCTACTTTTGCGCCTAAAATAGAACCAGAGAGTACAGCAAAAGGGAGGAAAAAAATATTCCAGAAAGATGGCCAATCTCCCGAATATAGTAATACATGAACTGTTACGCCTACAGGTACAACCATCATCATTAAACCATAACTAGTTCCAATCGCTTGTCGTGATTCTAAACCACCAAATTGGTTCAAAACAGGGACATATATCGCTCCAGCACCAATAGCGAGGACAGAACTAGCCATTCCTCCAAATCCAGTACCTACTCTAAACTCTAAGTCTTTAATTTCCGAAAGAGAATTACTGTTGTCAATGATTTCTCTAATTTCAGATTTTTGAGAAGTAAAATCGATTTTTTTCCAGGTTTTAATTATCGCCCAGAATACAATCACCATAGCTAATGTTTTGAAAACGGGATCTAATCCATCTCTCAAAATATACACAATCAAAGCTCCAATTATTGCACCTAGTAAAGCAGATGGAGCGCCTTTACGAACGTGATTAACTTGCATTAATCCTTCTCGATGATGGATAAATCCAGAGCCATATGAAACACAACAGGTGAGAAGTAATGATACAACTAGAGTAGATGTATTCAATGGCCATCCTGCGATATAATGCAAAATAGGAACAAAAAGCATACCCCCTCCTAATCCTAGAGGTGCAAACAAGAATCCTGTAATAAATACCAGAAGTAATACCAATAGAAATTCCAAAAAATGACCACCTACATGGACTCAATTAGCAAAGCAATTCCTTGACCACCGCCGATACAAGCAGTAGCTACTCCATATTTACCACCAGATCTCTTTAGTTCTAGAGCTAAGGTAAGTATCAGACGAGTGCCAGTTGCAGCTAATGGGTGACCAAGTCCAACTGCTCCCCCATTGACATTGACTTTCTCAATATCTAAACCAAGTTCTTGGATACAAGCAACTGCTTGACCAGAAAATGCTTCATTGATTTCCCACCTATCAATATCGTCAACAGATAGATTGGCTTTTTTCAAGGCCTTGAGACTTGATGGAACTGGACCATATGCCATAATAGCAGGTTCAATTCCTACAATACCCCATGAGATAATCTTGGCTAATGGAGTATCTCCATCGTTTTCGGCTTGAGTTGCAGATTTTATGACCAAGGCGGCAGCACCATCAACTACACCTGATGCATTTCCAGCAGTGACTAATGAATCGGGTCCAAAAGCAGCCCTCAATCCTGAAAGTGATTCTTCATTTGTACCTCTAACTACATGATCTTCGTCTTTAGGTCCTACAATACCATCTGGAGTTTCTACTGAAACTATTTCTTCATCGAATAAACCTGAATCGATACTGGATGCGGTTCGAGTATGGCTTATTACTGCAAATGCATCTGCATCTTCTCTTTTTACTCCCTTTCGAGAACATAACTCATCCGAAGTTTGTGCCATGAATGAACCACACTGCATATCCAATAAATTAGTGAAAAGATAATCTTCCATATCTTTCGATAACTCATGACCTTCCTTAGGTGGCCTTCCTAATCTGAATGTGTCACGCATCCCCCTCAATACATGAGGTGCCTGAGATAAGTTCTCCATGCCACCTGCAACAACAGTTTGAGCCTCTCCAAGCATTATCATCTGTGCTCCAGTAATTACCGATTGTGCTCCACTACCGCAAATTCTGGAAAGAGTAAGCATAGGTACCTTTTGGGGAATTCCGGCCTTAAGACCAGCATGGCGACTTCCAAAAATTGCTTGACCTGATGTTTGCAATGCATACCCCATTACAACATGGTCAACTGAGTCTGGGGAGGTTGACGTTTTATCCAAGGCACCCTTGATTGCAATTGCACCAAGATCTTCCGCTGAAACATCCTTTAGAAGACCTCCCGGTTGTCCATCTCCTCGCTTACCACCTTGCCATTCACAGAAAGGGGTTCGAGCTCCACCAACAATCACAACGTCATCCATCATACCCTACGGACAGTAAGGAGATTCATGAGTATGACTGTCGTTAAACATTAACAGTATCAAGAGAAATTACTCATTCTGCATCTTCAACGTCTACAGTTCCCAAATATGCAGGAAGATCTACGCCTGCCATCTTGGCCACATCATGAATCGGTGGCAATGATTTGACTAAACTGCTAACGAAATTGGATGTTGCACTTCCGTCACCATTTCCGCCACCATCCCAAACTGTGACCTTGTCGATCTTCATATTTCTAATAGCTTCAACCTGAGCTGCGACCATAGATTCAATCTTCTCAACCATCAACAGAGTGGCAGCGTCACCTGTACGTCCACCGGCAGAAGCAATGAGTCTCTCATACCCTGCAGCCTTAGCATCTAGAACAGCCTGAACACCTTCCGCTTCTGCTTTATATCGAGCAAGTATTGCATCTGCTTCACCCTGAGCGATTCGGCGTTGACGTTCTGCTTCTGCTTCTGCAGCAATCTCAATCTGTTGTTTTGTGATTTGTTCACGAACAATTTCTTCAGCCTTGAGTCTCTCTTCTTCTTCTATGAATTTAGCCTTCTGAATCTCTGCTTCTGCAAGATTTCTAGCTACCATAGCTCGACGATTTGCATCTGCTTCTTGTTCTGCAAGATCTGCATCTGAACGAGCGATGTCTGCTTTAGCAATATTTTCTCCACTAATTGCAACTGCTTCTTTCTCAGCAACGTCTACACGTCTTTGTTGCTCTGCAGTCTTAACACCCATGGCAGCATTCTCACGGTTAGCAGCAACCTGGATATCCTTCTCACGGTCTGCTTCAGCCTTACCAATTGCACCGAACTTCTCTTGCTCTGCAACATCGGCACGAGCCTTCTCGACAGCAGTTGCTGCCGCTTTCTTACCGATGCTCTCAATATAATCGGATTCGTCAGTAATATCTACAATATTTACGTTAAGTAAACTCAATCCAACCTTACGAAGTTCCTGCTCAACATTTGTTCGAATCAAGTCCATGAAAGAGTCACGATCTTTGTTGATTTGCTCAATGTTTAGAATCGCTACAGTAAGACGGAGTTGACCTAGAATAATATCCGAAGCCATTTCAGAAATTGCTGGGATTGTAAGGCCTAGAAGACGTTCTGCAGCATTAGACATTATTGCTTCTTCAGTACTTACTGCAATGGTGAATGTACTAGGAACGTTGATTCTAATGTTCTGCTGGGAAAGTGCATTTTTCAAATCAATATTAATTGTAATTGGCTTCAAATCTAAGTAGTCGTAATCTTGAATCAATGGCCATACCAATACACCGCCACCGTGAACCGGCTTAGATGAACGTTCAGCACCTGTTCTACCATAAACTACTAACACCTTATCAGGAGGACATCTGCGATATCGAGATGCTAGAAATAGTATAGTCACTATGAACAAGAGTACTATTGCAAAGACCGCTATAAAGAGAATTGCAGCCGCACCTGAAGAATCTCCTTCTGTTGTGGTTTCTTGTGCAGTTGCTAACGGTATAGCGATTAGAGCTAATATTGCGGCTAATGTTCTAACGGCAAGCGTGCGTGTCATGATTAGACGACAATGAGGATGATAATCAACCCTTTCCCGACATAAAATTGAGAAAAAAACTATTCAGACTCGTCATTATTTCTTGCTTTCATGCCAGTTAATGGTTCAACAACTAGGACAGACCCCATTCGATCAACAACTGAAATGAATGTCCCTGTAGAAATTTCTACTTCTCCATTAGACATTGCATCAAGTGTTCTTTCAGCCCCTTGAAAAGTCACTTGAACTTGGCCAGTTCCAGAACTTGGAATACGTAGATATACAGTTCCTCTAGCACCAATTGCTTCATCAATCTTCATTGTACCTTCACTTTCTAAGGCTTTGAATCCTTGGAACAACTTGGCAGTTGCATACATCGAGAGGCCCCCTGCGGCACTCCCTCCTAATATTGCCAGCATAACGTCATAATCTGCTCGCATAATCGCCAATCCAATCAATCCAAACATCATAGTAAATGCACTAATTCCTTGGAAAGTCAAGGCCTTGAACGAAAGATCCGCATCAAAACCAACATCTGCTCCAAAAATATCTCCTGCCACATCTCCTGCAACTCCTCCGATCATTGCTATGAGGAACCATGCAAGGAATAGTAATCCACCCAAAAGAGCACTTGCAGCGAATAGTAATTCCATGCCTGTCAGAACGTCAAGTCCAAAGAAAGCGAGTATTTCCATGACTGACGACTCTCCATTAAGGATATGACCGCTTCGCTTAAAAAGAACATTTATTGCCTGTTTTCATTTAGATTTTGTTTTATCAAATAAATTATCATTAAACGCTCTAATATCAATAATGGTCCTATCGAAAAACCAGTGAAAATAGCAGATAGTAAGGCACTTCCATTTGATAAATCATATACAAAAAAGAAAATCATTAGTAAAACAAAAGGTATTACTAGTCGACGTAAAAAGGGATAATATCCACCGAATAAATCATCAGCAGGATTGTCCATCATTTTGTCGACAATTTCACCGACCAAAGTAATCACAACTAAAGGAAAGTCCAACCGCCAATCATCATTACGAACCAAATAATGTTCAACACCAAAGTGAATTTAGAGTCTTTTGTTGCGATTGGAACCTCATGAACCTGACCATCTTCACCTCGAATCAATGTTGTTCGCTCTGACTTGCGAGTGGTAGGATTGAGTTCGTCGAGTTTATCCCGCTTCAAAAGGAAATATAGAGCAACTAAGAGAAAACCTCCACCATTCGCATTTAGAAACATACCAAGAATTTCCAATTCTGGTGAAACCTTTGAACCAAGCAGCAATTGAGTTGCTCCGAACATAAACCACATCCATGATGCCTGACCCTTCATGATGTTACGAATACACAGACCATGATGAAACCTTTCACTGATTGACCATTCGGCAGACTCTTGAACAAAGAGCAAGTGGTAGTTTTGTGTTACAAAGACGAGGAGTAGATGCAGTCATGGCAGCTATTCATTCAGGAGAGGCTACTCTTGTTCTTCTAGAGAGAGATAATCCGGAACCTCGACTAGTAGAAATTCGGAATCTGTGTGATGAAAGAGACATTAAAGTCGAAGAAGGAAGTAGAACTGATGTTTGGAGAATGTCACTTCCTGCTAAGGATGGAGAACCAGAACATCCTCTTGCTTTGGCTCTAGTAGGACGAAAACCAAATCTTTCTCTAGAGGAGGTATTTGAGTCTGGAGGAGTCATTTGGTTATTGGATGGAGTTCAATATGCAACAAATATGGGTTTTTGCATTAGAACAGCTGAAGTTAGTGGAGCAGATGCCATGATCATTAGTAACAAAATGAGCCATTCTGAAAGAAGTGCTGTAAAGGGGTCTAGTATGAGAGCAACACGATTCATCCCTATCCACTACACTGAAACAGAAAATGCTCTGAAACTAGCCAAAGAAAACAATATTCGAGTAATAGTAGCTGAAGATGTTGGAACAATTCCACCTTGGGAATCCAATCTTACCGGGGATGTATTGATTGTTATAGGAGCAGAAAGAGAGGGTGTATCCCAAGAATGTCTGGATGCCGCTGATCAGATTATTCGACTACCTATGGAGGGATTCATCCCAAGTTACAACTTACAAGTCGCAATCTCTACATTAGCCATCGAAGCCATTCGTCAAAGAGAATGATTTATTCAGAATCCTCAACATCTAAACGCTTTGCTTGGCGCTCGTAATATGCCTTCTTGAGTGCCAAAAATTGATTCATGAACTCGTGATAAGCTTCCTTCTCCTTTGCATAAAGAGCACCCCCTCGTGCTTCTCTATCACTTCGAATTACAACCCAAGTAGCCAAAAATGATAACAAATACAATGGCACCAACAATGTTGCTGCATTTGTTTCCATATCCCAGGTTCCATATCGAGTAGGAATTTCTAGAGCAAGTAGAAAATGAGTTGAAATCGTAATAGGCCAAAGCATCATTGAAATTAACAAGAAAATTCCTTCATAGAACAATTCCATAGGTCTTCTTCTTCTAGGCGGCGTGGGACGAGTTACAGCGAATTGATCCATATCAGTCAACATCTCATCATGAGTACTCTGAATTAATTCTTCTGATTCTTCGTATTCAATTTGTTTTGAATTGTCTTGTTCCCGAATATTTTCAAAATCGGATATGAAAAACCAAGGAACTGCGGAAGTTACACAGAAAAGAGAAAGTGAAACGAAATCGATTAATGCTTCAAAAATAGCAAATTGGCTCATTACATCTGCTTCTGAAGCAAAAATGAATCTGAAAATGATTGAGTTAAGCGCGATTAAGATAGAAAATATAGACGCAGTCTTTACTCTACCAAACAAGTACAGCAGACCTGCAATAAATAGACAAGATGCTGTTCCGTATTGAAGAGTCGAGGCCCAAATTTCTTCCATTCCACCGTAATCTTGGATAAATCGATCTCCAAGGACACTAAATTCTTCTAATATTGAAAATGATGTGAAAAAACCCATAACTGACAAAGTTAACACCATGTAATATCCAAAGAAAGCACGGTTTAACCAATTAATGGCATATCTCAATTTTCTGTTAGGAATTATCATTTCTCTATCATTCAATTCAAGATTTAGAGTATCTGTAGATTCGAGTTCTTCAATTACAATTTCTTGTTCTTTTTCATTTGAAGTTGAACGTATTTCAGAAATTCGTTCTTTTGTTGAATTTAATGATTCATTTAATCTATCAACTAATTCTGATTTTTTCCCACTTACCCTAAGTCCTAAATCTGAAAGTTTAGATTTTAATTGATTGACAGTTAAGTTTTGTATTTCTCCTACTGATTTATCATCATTTATTTCTTCATTTAGTGGAGAGATAGGAATAAGATCAGTTGACTTCAGTACTGACCGAAGTTCTTCTTCTCTAACATCATCAGCTTCAGCCTTAGCTTTCTTTGACTCTTCTCTCTTCTCAAGAAACTCTTCTTTCTTCTGTTCTACCGTTTCAGAGACCTTCATTGCGCCGGTCTTAACATCTTCAGACACCTTTTTCGCTCCTACTTTGATATCTTCAGCAATATTTGCACTTACTTCAGAAGTCTTCTTTGCAGCCTTTTTTGATGCATCTCCAACCTTTTGACCAATGTCTGAGAGTTTACCTTTGAACGAATCCATCTTGGAAGGTTCCTCATCAACCATGTTACTCCGAAGTCCTATGAGGTAATCAAACAATTCGCGGATTCATGGTTTTTCGAAACAATGGTAGAATTATGAAAACAAGGAGAGATGAAAAGAAATGAGCTGGTAAAAATGATTCAGGATAATCTTCAGCCCATAGATCGTAAATAGCCGCATCAAAATCTAGATCAGAATCTGTCTCTACTCGTAGAACGTCTCCTCCACTAAGCAAACTATCATTGTCGTTATCATAAAAATCGAATGTCCAATATGAGCCATTAGAATCTGAATAGTCTAGATGACCCGCTTCAACAGGAAACTCCACAAGAATAGAGAGATTTCCTTCTGAATCTCTTTCACCAACGTGTAATTCTACTTCATTCGTTGACACTTCCCATCTGAAACCATCTGCCACAGTATACTCCCAGATTCTAATCCCGTCTACAATATCCATCATTACTTCACCTGAAACTGGCACTGGCATTCGAACGGAAGATTCTCCAGGAATCGATAACTTAGCATCATTTCCAGTAGTAATGGTCATGATTGTAGAAGTTTGACCATCCTGCCCATATGATTCTGCTTTCACCAATACGGGCGGCATTCCTCGTAATTCAAGAATAATATTTGAGGTTGCATTACTTGTAACAGCAACCATTTGCTCAGATTCTAAATCCCATGTTACTCTCCAATCTAAAGATTTGAATTCGGCAACATCCATCGGCAAACCTGATTGAGCACTAGGAATTCCTGAACCATCCATAGTTACTCCAGAACCTGCCAATGGATCGATGCGATCGGGTGCAGCATCTCGCCCTAAATACCACATTTGTCCTATTCGAACATGGAAATTTTCACCACCCTCTAGAATTTCAAAGTCTATACTTTCGTTTCCAGAAACAGTAAGCATTGCTACACGAGTTAATTCTGCATCTTTATCTTCACCTAAAATCACTAGAGATTGAACTCCTGCAACGATATCCATGATTTCTAATTTATATGCATCTTCAGATGATAAAATTCTTTCAAGGTCCCATGCATCTCCTGAATCTAATGCTGCATCAAATAATGCCTCACCCGAATCCAATGGAATAGCATCTTCACCAATACAACCTGAAAACAAAGTCATGGCCATGACCACAACTAACAGGCGATGCATGACATACCGTCAAGGTCAACTCAAATCAATTCATTGGCCTGTTGTCAGAATAAATACAGCGAATCCGAATTAAGGGACCGATGTCTGGCTATGGGTGAGGGGACGAGATGAGCGCAGACATTCTCGTGGTTTACAAGAAAAATTTCGAGGCTGTGCATGACCGTTCAATCGGTTCAATCGAGAAAGTTCTACAGAAATTTGTCAATGAGCAAGGAATACGAGTTGACATGACTGCAAGAGAAAAAGTTAGACGCTCAGATTTTATTGGAAGAGATTTAGTTATCGTAATTGGTGGAGATGGAACTCTTACATCGATTGCACATTCTGTAGATGCAGAAACTCCTGTAATGGGAGTGAATAGCCACCCTAAAGAAGAGGATAAGGATGGATCTGTTGGATTTTTTATGGGTTCAGATACCCATCATTTTGAGGATGATTTGGTCAGTGCTTTAGATGGAACTGCGATTGTTAACGTCCTTCCGCGCCTTCAAGCTGAAATCGTGACAACTTCAGGTAATGTGATTCGATGTGATCCTGCTTTGAATGACCTTCTTATCGCAAATACTCACCAATATCAACCATCTCGATATAGACTACAAAGAGGGAAAGGTGATTCATCGATTGATACTATCCAGACATCTTCTGGAATGCTATTTTCCACATATGTAGGAAAAGGTGCCTGGTTTAGACATACTTTCGATATTGAAGATCAAGAATTTACATTAGATTCAGTTCAAGATCATTACTTAGCAGGTGCTAGAGAATTACCCTTAGGAGAAAGAAGAGAAGGAGAACATTGGATTTGGACAAAACAACCTACAATCCTAACTTCTGATATGCATAGAGGATACGTTGTATCTGATGGATGGGACGAATATCATTTCACTAGAGGTGCTTCAATCAGCGTAAGTATAGACGGTCCTCCGCTGAGATTACTAACATTTAGAGGAAGAATTCTCGAAAAAAATTGAATTGAGAAATTTGAAAAAAAAAGTGGAGGATAGGGCGGCCGAAGCCACCCTACCCCCCGGGTTCCAGAGATTTCATAGGAGGTGATCCATCTGCAGGTTCCCCTACAGATACCTTGTTACGACTTAACCCTCCTTGTCGAAGGCAGACTCGAATACGCCCTAGGGACGCAGCCTCATCCACCCCCAACTAAGATGGTTTGACGGG
>DAPV01000070.1 GCA_002502625.1 Euryarchaeota archaeon UBA125 | reverse complement strand
CGTAACGTGGATAAATATGAAAGTGGGTCGTCAATTAGAATCTGCCATTCTGTCATGGGCCATTCTGTTGTCCATACTCCCTCATTCCAATATCCTGCTTGGTCACCATCTGTCCAAATTTCAATTGTTTCAGCAGTACGATTATCGCTGCTAACAACTATTCCAGAACCGTTTCGAAAAACTTCAACCCGATCAATTCCATGAATATCTGCTCCAATTGTCCATGATTCGATATTGAATAGTACATCTATACTTCCACCTGGTATTCCAGTTTGATGTACTAATCCAGTTCCATTTGGCATTCCTGCTACAACCAAAATTCGATCATTCATTTGTTCAGCAGTAACTCCGCCGGCAGCCCATGCTCTATTGTCGTTTAGATCTATTACAAATGGCTGCAGAAAAACTACTACTGCACTCATAATCGCTACCACCATCGCCAAAAGCATCGTAACTCCGAGGATTTCGCTGACCCCGGAATCATGCCCTAATTGGCGGTCGCGTCGCATGTCCACGGACCGAGAGACATTTCACCATACATAGCAATTCGCAGTAAGCGGGAACTCTGGAGGTGGTTAGGACCAACGTAGAGGTTCTGCGGCCCGTTCACCTAACCATTGTGCAAATTCGGGACCTTCTTGACGAGAAATATGTATTACTCCCTCAAATTTTTCACCTATCTCGCACAGTACCTCACTCTCAGCTAGGTGAGGTGCATTATTGTCTGATGAAAGATGACATAAAACAATGGAATCTAATTTGTCATGTACAAGGCGATTGAGCATTGTAGCTGTTTGTTTATTGGATAAATGCCCTCCTCTGCCATGAATTCTGTCTTTTAGAGGCTGAGGATATCTGGGATTTCCGAATAATCGTTTTGTATCGTAATTTGCTTCCACTGATAAATGGCTACATCCTGTTAAATGCTTCACTAATTCTTCAGTAGGTTCTCCAAGGTCTGTCACAAATCCTGCTCGTCCTTCAGGAGAGGATAGGACATATGCTACATTATCTGCATCATCATGAGGGACAGGGATTGGGAGAAAAGAAAGATCTGGACCTAAGTCTCTTCTTTCCAAGTTTTCAAAAATTCTACATTCATTAACTGGATCAAGGGATAAACGTTCACAGGTTTCCATATTTGCATGAATTTCAACTCCCCAACGTTTTGCAGCGGCTTTGGCACTACGTCCATGGTCTCCGTGATGATGTGTGACTAATATCGCATCCAATTTTTCGGGAGTCATATTTACAAGACTCATTCTTCTTTCTAATTGGCGCATTGAAAACCCACAATCAATTAGTATCGAAGTTTCTTCTGTCCGAATTAGAGTTGAGTTGCCGCTGCTGCCGGAACCCAAGTGGACAATTTCCATACTACTCAACTCTTGTCCGGGCGAATAGACGGGACTTGAACGCCTCGGTCAGAATGTGTTTTTTTGTACCATTTTTCGAGGAAATGAATTTTTCCAATTCATTATCTGTCCGAACATCGCTCCATCACCATGATAAGGCACTGAATGGGGTAAGGTGGGTGTTAAGTCACCGGAGGTCATGAAATGCGTCGCAGGCAAACAGCCCTTCTTCTAGTGTTCTTGCTGATTAGTGGCCTCTCTTTTGCTTCTCAGACTCGCCCATCTGCTGAAGTTGGAAGCGTTAACCCAGATGATACAACTGGTATAGGCCCTCCAATTACTGATCAAGATAAGGATGGGATTCCTGATTTGCATGAAGAATTATTTTCTCCTATTCGTAATATTTCGTATATGGGTGGTATACGTCAAATTCAGGGTCTAGATCCAAATAACGGCTCGGACAATATATCTGATTTTGATAGAGATGGATTAGATGCATTAATGGAATATTGTTGGCCATATTCAATGGATACTTGTTTTGATGAAAGAAGATCATTGACTGGGAAACCGCCTGATTTAACAGAATCTGGCCTCCGGGAATTCCTTGATCCACGAGTATCGGATACGGATGGAGATGGCCTTCCTGATGGATATGAAGTTTTTATGTGTATGAATGAAGGTGTAGGTTTTGTCAATGAATCATATGCCTGGACCTGTTCTGCCTTTGACCCATTAGATCCTTCTGACGGTTTCTTAGATTCTGATCGTTGTGCAGATTTTTCTTTAGGCTGTGGTGACGGTTTTGATGTAAACAGTGATGGCATTATTGAACCTCAAGAAGCATATACTAATGCAGAAGAATACTCCTATGGTTCACCAACTGGTTGGGTAACAGAAATTGATGGTTTACGTTGTTTCGGAACCATGGGGAGTCTTGTAGATTCAGCATGTTCGGATGAAGACCGTGGAATTAAGAATCTGAATAGTGGTTGGCTTGGAACCGATCCTTTGCGAAATGATTCAGATGATCATTACTTTTCTGGAGGTCAATTACTTACTCAAAACAGAAGAGGAGACGGAATAGAAGATGGTTGGGAGGTTTACTTCAATCTTCAACCTCTCAATAGTAGTGACGGTATCGTTGATACAGATCTTGATGGATGGGACGCAAATCGTGATGGGCAAACTACTCCTGACACCTCAGTCGGAACAGTTGAAATCGGTGAAGCATTCAGCAATTTACAGGAATATCAGGTTCACAATGATGGAGGATATGGCGTTCGTTCAGGGTTAAAATCGGTAGAGCATGGTGTTTTAGATCAAACCGTTAGGATTTATGATCAAGGTTCATCTCCCTCTTTATTACATCATGATGTGGTTAAGATAGTCCCTATTGAAGAGCGTGAACAACTCATTTTAGGTTCCAGATATGGTGTTTCTATTATGTCTCCGTCTGGACAAACTATCGATCATTTTGAACTCCCGGCAGGAGCTCAAATGAAAGATTTGATACACTGGGATCATCCTGAGGATGAACATCTCATTATTTCTACAAATTTGGGGATTCATACATTAAGATTAGATGCGGCTGGATTAGTAGATCAAAATTCATTAGTTTCATCATTAGTCGGACCGATCCATTCTATTCATCGTTTAAATTTGGGCGGCTCTCTAATGTCAGTTCTTGCAGGTGGAGCTGTGGGCCAAGCTTGGATAATTCCTATTGATGTTCAGGGTGGAATTGGTTCTGTTGAACCTGTAGAAGAATTAGAATCCTTATTGGCTTCTATAAATGGTAGCAGTGTTTTGTCAGCAGCTCATGCATCTGTTACTGGTTCTTCTCAAGTCCTATACGTCGGTACTACTCATGGAATGATTGCTTGGAATACTAGTGATTTACAGGGCGGGGCCCCTCCATACTGGATTTTTGATAATGTTACTGCTGAACAATTTGTACGTCCAGCAAACCCCTTCAATTCATCACGTTCCGCAATCGTGAATGTTTTAGAAATTGATGGTCCTCGTGGTCCTGATGGTTTGATTACTAGCGAACAGACATTATGGGTTGGTACCGAAGGAGGATTACATCATTTCGATCTTATTCAAGGTTCTACATCTCCACAAACATCATTTTCACGAGATAGAATGGAGAATGCAGATCTTGATCAAGATGGCGGCAACGATATTCGATCAATATGGATCAGCCAAGATGAAGTGATTGTTGGTTCAGCAGGAGGTACTTGGGTTTTAGAAGGAGACTATTCGAAGGCATTTGGAGTTGATTTAACACATACAAGAGTACCTGGAGCGATTCAGTCAGTTGGTCTTTTAGAATTAGAAAATATCACACATTTGTTTGCTAGCATTGAACCAGGTAGATTTTCAAACATTGTTCCAATTGACCCTCTATCTTCCGATTCGGATGAGGATGGGATGCCAGATGGATGGGAATATGCATATGATTTAGATCCTACTGATCCGTATGACAGGGATTTAGATAGAGATAACGACGGAGTTCGATTCGATCCCTCAAGTGGTTATGTCGATAAGGCATGGACAAATTTAGATGAGTATCGATATATCGCAACCACTAGTGAAGGATTCAATGGTACAGATCCATTGAATATGGATACTGATGGAGATGGGTTAGCAGATGGCTCCGAATATTGGGGTTGGTATTTTGTTGAAACAAACTTTACTTGCTATTATCTGAATTCTGATTATGTCTGTGATGAATCAGTTGGTGCTGCAGCCGAAAGTGTCTACCTATCGGGTTGGCTAGGAGGCGGAAGTGGAGGTGGATCCGATATACCCTCAGATCCTAGTAATATTGATTCAGATGGTGATGGTATGCCTGATGGTTGGGAAATTGCAAATCGTCGTTGGGTTGGTACGGAATTTACAGGAGGAAATGACTGGACGTTAGATCCTCTTAATCCTAATGATGCAGATGAAGATGCTGATGGAGATGGTCTTTCGAATCTTTGCGAATATAATTGGCAACAGACACTAGATTTTGCTAGGGAATCGGGTTTTCCATTGCATGGAGAATCTACTGATGCAGCACAAAATTGGACTGCAGTTGATCCTAACAATGTTGATTCAGATGGCGACACCTTACCTGATGGTTGGGAAGCTCGTTATTCCTGTGTGTGGGTGGCCACCAATGCAGGAATCAATCCGATGAATGGTTCAGACGCATTTAGCAATCCAGATGGAGACGGATATGATGTAAACAGAGATGGAGTAATTGGGCCGGATGAACAATTCAATAACTGGATGGAATATCATATTGTAGACCGTATTTTACTTTCCAACCAGAGTTTAGATGGTACTCCTCATCATTCTGATTGGGTTACGTCTCTGTATGATAATTCATGGTCTCAAGGCCCTACTGTTTCCTTTGGTGAAAGAGCCTCATCGGTTGTAGATGACCTATCATTGGTTGATGCAGATAAGGGTTCTTCGGACCCATTATCATCAGATACAGATGGAGATGGAATGCCTGATGGTTGGGAAATCTGGTATTCTCGTTGGGATTCGTTCGAAGAGGAATGGACATTAAATCCTGTAAATGGTTCTGATTCATCAGGAGATCCTGACGGTGATGGAATGACTAATTGGGAAGAATATGGTTCTATCATGAATCAAGATAATGAAATTAGTTCAATCGTTTCTGTTCCCCAATTCTACCTCTTCGTTGTTGGAGATATTGGAACTCCTCAGCCTTGGAGTAGTGCAGGGGGGAACGTTTCCTTTGGTTCATTTATGAGTTCAGAACAATACAACTTGACTGGCCCAACCACAGATCCAAATAATCCTGATACAGATAATGATGGAATGTTGGATGGAATAGAACTATTGTTTACTTCATGGAATGAAACCAATCAAGAGTGGACACTTAATCCATTAGTTTCTGGTGATGGGGGTTATGATGGAGACCAAGATGCTGTAACTGATCGAGAAGAGCTAAACTTGACTACCACTAATCCGATTAACGGAGGTTTAGCACCACCTGATGCTCCCAAGATGTGGGAAGAAGCTGAATCTTTAGATCCTAATGAAGCAACTAGCAGAATTTATCGGATTCTATTTGGAAAAGAAGGGCGAGCATCGATTGCGATTGCACAATACGATCAATGGCAAGATACGGGTTATGCTCCTCCACTCTTGGCTACATTACTAGGGATTACTGATCCAAATGACGAAGATACCGATAGGGATGGAATGTTAGATGGTTACGAATATTGGTTTACTGAGTGGGATCTTGATGAAAATAGATGGACTATGAATCCCCTTACAGATACAGATATTAATGCAGATTCTGATGGAGATTCATTTGATTGTGATGGTGATGGTGTAATTGATTCAGAAGAATTGTTTACAAATTTAAGAGAATATGAATCTCGTAGTTATGGTAAACTCTCTCAAATAAACAATATAGATTCAGGCGTTACACTTCGTACTTTTGCTCAAGACTCTATTGATGCGTTAATGCAAGAACAAGGAATGTCGATTGTAGAAGCAAGAGATAATTTGTACGAAGATTTCCGTTCCAAGGATGTCAAATCTAGTGAACGTGTCATTCGAATTAATTCTGCTTATTCTGATAATTTTAATTTGAGCCTCCTTGGTATTTCAGATCCTACTCACCCTGATTCAGATGGGGATGGTCTTTCGGATGGTTGGGAATATTGCTATGCAATTTATCGTAATACTCAACCTGTAAATGCATACAGGTGGACGACTAATCCGGTCAATTCTTTAGATGTCAATTATGACGCTGATGAAGACGGATGGTTCGATCGTACTAGCACTAAACCAGTGGCAATTCAGGGTACATGGGACCAGCGTATATTTACAACAGGTCCTATAGATGACCAAATATCTCCTGGTAATTCTTATCTTTGGTTTACTAATTTGATGGAATTTGACAATGGTACTAACCCCATTCTTGCTGATTCAGATGGTGATTCTCGCGTCATGATTTTCAATACCGTTGATGGTGTTACTACTTACGAATCAGATCGGAATTTAACTGATGGTAGAGAGGTATTCAAGTATGGTACAAATCCAAAAGATAACGATACAGATGGTGATATGTTACCTGATTGGTATGAATATTCTAAGGGTTGGAATGAATCGAACAATAATTGGTCTTCTTATCGACAAATCAGTGTCATTTGGCAAGAGATTGGACAGGATAATTGGAAACCATTGACGGTACTTTCAGATGGAAATGGTGGACTTACAATCCAGCGAGCAACCTTAGATTGGACTTGGGTAACCATGGATCCAACCGATCCAAGCGATTCTACTGATGACCCTGATAACGACGGTGGATGGGATTGTGGAGGGGCAACCTGCGTCTACATTCGATACAACAATTTCCAAGAATTTTTTGGAATTACAAATGCAAGTTTGTCTAATGCAGCTCTTGTAAGACAAACTCCATTGTTAGATTGTAATGGTTCTCCAATTGAAGAGTGGTGGCAATTCCGCCAATATCTTCTTGGATTATGTCTTCAGAATCCAACTGATTTGAATTATATGAGGATGAATAAGGTCAACAATACTGATCTACTATATGCTCATGTAGTTGATGATAAGGATATAGATTACCTTCAACAGAGTCCTGAAGATAATGTAGATATTGTCTGGGGGCAATGGACTGATCCTTGGAATAGGACATTTGGTGACGAAAATCATTTGCCAAATATTGGAAATGGAGAATTCGTATGGGGCTGGTATAATCTGGATATTGACGGAGATCAAATTGCAGATGGGACAGATCCATTCAATTATGATACAGATGGAGATTGGTTGAATGATTATTTCGAGATTGAAGATGATTTACTTGATGGAATTAGGGGCAATGGCGGTTCTCCGATAAGATATGATGATCGTTCAACCACCTAATCTGACCATCCGAGGTCATATTCAAAGGCGGTTGCTTTACTACAGGCACTATGAGCGCCAGCGATTCGCCACCTTTCGTTGGCCGATCGAGTCCATTTTTGTTGGTTTTCCTTCTACTAATTTCTTCTCTGGTCCCTCTATTTTCAACAGTCCATGAAGTAGAAGCTAATTCTAGTGGAAGACATATTTACACTTTTTCAGATGGTACTTCCAGCGCGATTGCACTTGCTTCCCCGGGTTCCCCTGCTCGTAATATTATGGTCAGTTTACCAAAAGGTGCTGAAGTTTTAGATGCAGAATTAACCTTGTCTGGGGCCTCTTCTACCGGATGGAATCAAGTCACATCAATTAACCGAGCAGATTGGATGTCTGGAGAGTCAAATTCTGTTGAACCGCGTTCTGATGATTTATCTCTAGGTTTTGACAATCCAGAGACTTCTTTTGTTCCGTATAACATAGATTCTACTCCCATTTCAGGAGATGCATGGTATGATGATGCATCTTTCTCAATCCGTCAACCGCATTCTACTAATGCTTCAGAATCACGCTTTTCTCAGCAAAGATCCATGTCTACATCTTCTGTAGGTACTTACTCTGGTGCCGTTTTCAAACATCGTGATTGGCTTGTAGCATCAGATCTTCGATCAACCACATTTGGCGGAATGCTACGTCTTCTACATGCAAATAATGGGACTCAAGTTCAAGGGGCTGCATTGAATAATGGAATGATTTCTATTGATACAGATGGTTGTTCTATACCTTCCCTTCCATTTACTTGGTCCGGTTATGGAATTCGAGATTGGGCAATTACTGATGATGAGAGAGCCTT
The DNA here is from genome assembly GCA_002502625.1 of Euryarchaeota archaeon UBA125. GTDB lineage: Archaea > Thermoplasmatota > Poseidoniia > Poseidoniales > Thalassarchaeaceae > MGIIb-N2. The sequence goes on along the minus strand of DAPV01000070.1, from coordinate 35,853 downwards.
TGGACTATTAACAACCTATTACTCTTCGACTTCTTCACAATATCATAGAATCATTGAATTTGATATTCGTTACATCAATGAATGGAAATGTTTAGCTGTTCATGATCCATCAACAAATAATCATGGTGATTACTCCGGTATATCTTATGATAGAAGTAGAGATTTAGTTTGGGTGAATCATAATTTGTTAAACCGTGTTGTTGCTTATCATGCTGAAGATGGAGGATTTACTCGTAATTCTACTCTATATTACAGTTATTTCATGAATAGTGGGACTCCTAGAGGTATGGTAGTAAATGGTTCGTATGTTTATTTCAGAACATACTCTTCATGGCAACAAGATAGATTGGATGCCTATGCAATCACAGGAAATATTGGCTCAACATTGACTCAACAACAAGGAGCAAGAAGTATTCCGGCTAATGGTTATGGATTGGTTTATGATGGTCAAAGATTAGTTACTCAGGATTATTATTCATGGTCTACAGCCTATTATAGAGAATATGGTTCAGGATGGGCATACGAAATTTCTCCAATTCCCGGTACCTCCACATGGGTTAGTGAATCCCACGAAACAGATGATGAAATTTTAGCTGCGAATATGGAAGTTGATTGGAGTGCTAGTGCGGCAGGAGATCGAGTTGATTATTGGATTTCTGCAGATAATGGAACCCATTGGGAACCAGTAACGAATAATGAGACGATTAGATTCACCCATACAGGGACACAACTTAGGTGGAAATTAGAATTAATTGGCTCAACTGCAGTATCATGGTGGTCATCCATTGAATATTCTACTGGATACGAATCCATTGGTGATTGGACAAGTGAACTTGTCCAAACAGGAACTGAGATCGGACGAGTAAGGGCTACATGGATTGCCGACGTACCTTCTGATTCTTCAATTGAAGTACACGTTTCAGCAGATAATGGAACAAATTGGCAAGTTATTCAGAATAATGTAGAAGTTCAATTTGATAATACTTCATTTTCTGGAGCAGGAAATCGATTGAAGTATCGATTATTAATGCAGACAAATGATTCCTCTGTTACTCCTGTAATTGAAAACCTTGTAATTAATTATGAAGAGGGTTGGCCAGCTAGTGTTCGTTTAGACATTGGAAACGATGGGACAATGGAATTTACTCATACAGGTGTTTTAACCGATCCTCAGGTAGCAGATAATCAAGAAATGATTGATGCGTTTAATGCTCATACTATTCAAAATGGAGAGGGTGCAACTGATATTATTCTAGCTATTCATGCTGGCTCAGCAGGAAGAGTATTATTGAGTAATTTAGATATCACATATCGATATGGATCTAGAGTTATTGAAGCCACAATGGAAGGAGGTACGATTGTTCCAGATGGCGAACATCGAAATTTAATTGTTAGAGCCGCAGTGGGTGACGTTGCAACTTCCTTACTTCGACTAGATGTAGATATCATGTCAGGCCAAGGTTCAACCCCCAGATTAACATGGATTAGTGGAAATACATGTTCAATATCGAACGATCCATTAGGATTAGTGTCATTTGATTATTCCAATTGTAGTTCCCAAGAAATTGGAGGAGTCACCTCAATTCGAATGCCTATTATGCCGAATTGGGAATGGGATGATGAAAATGATGTCGAAGTAAGAATAGATTTAGAAGATGATCTTGGTCTTGCTGTGAACGATTATGAAACGGAAAACCTAGATCTCAGAGTAGAAAATGACATCGTATTAGGGGCACTAGAGGTAACAGATGAAGCAGGACGTGTTCTACTCCCATCAGATTGGATGAGAGGAGGATTAAATGCTACATTCACGGGCACTATTTCTTTCGAAGATACATCTCGATATCCTCGTCCAGGAAATTTTGGATTACAAGTTATGGGTAGAAATTTAACTTTAGACGGACTTCCTATGGAAGAACCAACGATCTTTATCAATCAATCAAATCCATCATATGGATTGTATTCAATGACATTTCAGACTCCCTTCCAGTCCTCTCCAGGAGGGATGTTATTCGAAGTTGGTCTTTTCGATATGAAAAATAAATCGAATTTTGTTAATGCTGGACAGAACACAATTAAGTTAGTTCTTGACGGGGTCAGTCCTTTGATTATCGCTTCAACTCCTAGTGATGGGGATGAGACTCATGCTGGGAATCAGCCTATTTCTATTACGATTCAAGACTCTGTTGATCCTCCTGAAGAGATTACTGTACATTATTGGATTGAAAATCAATCAGATTTGAATTATAATAAGGTCCCTGATAGATCTGAATATTCTTCGATGTTATTCCGTTCTCCTGAAATAAAAGCTGGAGGAATTAATGTGTTTAATGGCATTTTGGATGATTCTTGGAATGTTCACAAAGAGCGGGTTTCAATATATGTGACTGGAGAAGACACTAGTGGGAACACAATTGCACTGGGCGGAGATCCAGTATGCCCAGAACCACCTTCACCTTGCAACAAAGATATTCGAGGGATTTCAGATTGGAATGAAGATTTAGTAACGTATATCACTAGAGAAGAATTTGAGCCCATGCTTGTTTCTGAAAATAGTACTATTATTGGGCATGATGATGAAACTCCGCTTCATCCGGGAATCCAATATTTAGCCAGATTACGTATTGAAGATCGTAATGGTTGGCAGGATATTCGTTCTATTCAAATGGCATTAGCAGGAGATTTATCCGATCCTGAGCAATCAATTTATGGAAACGTTACATTGTCACCTGATGGAACTCCTTCTATCCTTTTTGAATCGGGTGGAGATGGTCTTGCAGTTTCTAATTTGTATAGTACATATGGCCCCAATCCTATGGCATCAGAAATTGATTCCAAAGAACTGTTTGTCGACATTAGATTCCAACTTACTTGGTGGTTCCCTGAAGAATTCGATACCGATGGAGAAATTACTTTTATTCCTGTGATTGAAGTCACAGATTGGCCATGTAATGTTGGTGAAATAGTTCCTTGTCATGATGATAGGGGTGGTCTAGGTTTTGATGAATGGAGTTTAGATAATGATCTTCGTTTCGACCTTGGTGAAGGCCATCTTACTGCAACAGACTTAGCCACTGGAAGAAATGTATTCGATGGTGATGAATCATCGGGCCCAAGCTTAATTGCATCAGGACAGGTAGTAAGAATTGAAGGAAAATTATTGTTTAGTGAAGATTTAGTTCCTGCCCCTGGAGGGTCTTGTGAGATTGTTTTATCAGATTTAGACAATGTATGGGTTGCGATTCCTAGAGAAGATGGATATTTCACTCTGGATATTTTAGTCCCAAATTTACAGTCTGGGTATCTTGACGCATCCATGAGTTTGGATTCACTCCCTGGTCTTGCTCAAGATGAAACTGAAACACCACCTCGATTACAACTTTCAGTTGATGGAACTCCTCCTGAAATTATCGAAATTGCTCCAACAGGAGATGTGAGAATTGATCGAGCTTCTCAGGTCCAAATTAATTTGTTAGCTTCTGATTCCAGTGGATTTAATGAGGATCTAACTAGCGTTTTGCATTATCGAATCCGCGCTGGTTCAAGTGAAATATCTAGAGGTAGTGTTCCTTTATCTGAACTAACTGAAATTCAAAATCAAGCGATGTGGAGTGGTAAATTAGACCTCACAGATGGTGGGGCCACTGCACTTCTACCTGGTTATCTTGTTGATGTATGGATTACAGGTTCTGATAGTGCAGGAAACCCATATGAAAACAATTTGAATTCTGAAATACAGCCGTTTGATACTTGGAGATTAGTTAGAATCGGTCCCGGAATTGATCTTCCTAGTTCCATTATCAAATGGTCTGATCCATCTCCTACGGGTGGAGATATAGTTACATTAACAATTGAAGGAGTAAATGAATTAGAGTACGAAGGAGAAGTCAAATTCGTAATACAAAACGAGGTTTCTCCTGGGATTTGGGCGGATGTAGATAATGCTGAAACAGATTTGAATATCTTGCCAAATTCTACATATGATGCTGCTATAGATTTACTGACATTTGGTGTTGATTCTACAGAAGTCGAACGTTATCGGCTAGTTGCTAGGGATGGACACATAGATGTAGATATTTTGACATTGGAATCTCTAATTCTTCAACCGTATCAAGCAAGAGATGGAGAAGCATTAGGTCAACAAATTGAAGAATCACAATTGACATTCTTACTGTATCTTGCTGCTTTGTTTGGTTTAATTTTTGGAACAATCATGCTGGTCCTTTACAGGCAAGATAATTCTACTGATGATGATGAAGTTTTACCTGAGCAAGAGCAAACAGATTTGGTTGTAAAATCAATGGCGCCTGAAAAAACTCGTTCAGATCAACCTCCTCCTCCAATTCCAGTTGTCCCTCCTCCTGTTCCAACACCTCCTCCTAGCCTCAACTCCCCTCCTCCAATGCCACCTGGTTTACAATCTCCGAGTCCCCCAGTTGAAGTAGCTCCTTCGCCGAATCCTCAACCATTACAGTGGACTGATGAACAGTTAATTTCTCAAGGGTGGACAACCGAACAAATTACGACTTGGAGATCTCAACAAGCTAAATCAACATATGAACAATCTATTCCTCGTTCAGATGTAACTGGAGGAGCAGCAGGTGCTACATATTCCGAAAGAGTGGTATCTCACGTAATGCAAAAGTATGGGCTCACAGATCGTCAATCTTTCTTAGCAGCCGCTGAATTCTTTGATGCAGATGGTAATAGATATCTGACTACTGCGGAATTAGAAAAGACTGCACGTAGTCTTGGTGAAGGCGCGTGAGGTTTCTCGATGTCGGATGCGATGCCCCTCACTTCATCCTCAAGTACAGAGAAGATGTTATTCTTGCAAGAAAATATGGTTCATTTTGTTAACCAAATGTCAATGCCAGTTATTGAGGTAAGTTTGGTAATCTCAAAATATCTTAAAAAATTAGTCGATGTTCTCGAGGAAAGGGCACAAAAAGAAGACGAAGATCTTTCTACTGAAGTTGTAAGTCCTTGGCCGGTTGAGGTTGAATCTTCTGATACTGGTCGTCCTGGCATGCCTCTTGAAAGAATCTTAGAAATTGTTGATATTGATAGGATGGATATTTTAGATACCATGATTCGCACAATCATCAACGGAACAGAATTGCCTTTTGTCGATGCAGTTTTAGCGTTAAGAAGGTGGGAGCATCTTGCTCGAAGTCAACTCTCTAAAGCATCAGGTACAGGACAACTTTTCTCTCCAATGATTTTACCTGCTGATTTCTGATAGATTCAGCATTGAAGATTCTTTAGCAACTCGGTTATTTGCTACCCACCATGCATCTCCAATCGAAAATAGCCATAATATCGGCCAAAGAACGATAGAAAGTAGTAGTGGGATTTGAAGTAAGAACCAATCTCTGCCTTTTGCATGTTCTCTATTGAAATGCTGACCTAGGAATAAGAATGGGATTAATGCAAGTAAAATTGCAAATAATGGTCTCATAGCCCCCCAAGGACCTACTCCTCCGGTGAATTCATACCAAATAATTCGAGAAACATTCATTGGCGTTTTAGCTCGATTTTGGATTTTTTCGGCTAAATCTAGATCGTTCTCATCGACCTCTACTGTCGCCTCCATGAGTTATGGTGTGCATTGATGCTTCTCAAGTTCTCTGTTATCTAGTGCAAGAAAACTAGTTTCTCGGAAGTTATTCAATCGGGCAACAATTCGGAGGGGATAGATGTACAAGATTTTGTTGACTGGTTTCGAGCCGTTTGCTGGAATGAAAACTAATGTCAGCGGGATAGTCGCAGAATCTTTGAATTTCAAATCATTCAATGTAGAACTGGGGGAATCAGAAATAGGAACAAGAAGAGTTCGTCAAAGAAGTCCAAAGATTGAATGGCGTTCGAAGATATTATCTGTGGACAAAAATGGTAGTACGCATATTTCAAAAGACATCATCTCAGATTCAATTGAAGACATGGACGCAATCATTCATCTTGGATTGGCAAGGAACGCTTCACTTCCTAGAATTGAATCTCGAGGATTGAATATGAATTTTTTTACTTCACCAGATAACTCAGGAAGAAAGGTAACTGGAGAAATTATCCAAGGAGCTCCTTCTGAGATTTCAGTTTCTGCTTCTATTGAATTAATTCAAAATGAAGATCTAAAGTATTCATATGAAATTAGTGATGATGCTGGTGGATTTGTTTGTAATGAAACTCTATACTATTCGCTTCATGCTTTACATTCTAAGTGTAAAGAAATACCCTGTATTTTTGTCCATTTACCTTCAGAGGAATTCATGAGTATTGAAGAGCAGGTAGAATTTGTTACTCTAATATCTGCTGTTGTAGTACAACCTAGGCATATCGATGTAGTTGGAGCGATTTTTGAGAATGATGGAAAATGGTTAGCCAGTAAACGAAAGGGACCTATTCATTCAGATAAGTGGGAGTTTCCTGGGGGGAAAATTGAGCATGGTGAAACAGAACATCTTGCCTTGGTGAGAGAATGTAAAGAAGAATTAGATTGGGATATTACTCCTTTAGATAGAATGATGGTAATTGACTATCATTATCCTGACTTTACAGTCACACTTCATTTTTGGAAATGTGTCTCACTAAGTGAAGTTCCGCCAAGTAATCATAGTCATAGTGAACATCGATGGATTAAGACCTCTTTGTTACATAATTTTGATTGGTTAGAGGCAGACATTCCGTTGATTGAATATATACAATCTACATTTCAAAGTTAATCATTCCATTCTCTCGAAGACCCATCCATCTCCATTCCATATCCATCGCCAACTGTTCTTGGAACATGGTTTCTACCTTCATGATATGTTGCTTTTTCAATCCATGAAATTAATCCTTGCAACTCTAACATAACATCGAAATACCCTCCTAATGTAGTTTCACCTTCTAAGACAAATCCTACTTTTCCTACAATAGATGCCTGCCTTGAGAGTCGAAACAACGTTGAATTTTCAGTGGAATCCATTGTCATTGCATCCATTCCAGTATCAAGAATTCGTTGATCTCTAAGTGCTTGAATGAAATAATCCATTGATCCTCCATTTCCATACATCTCTGTCCATACTTCATTTTTAGGATAAGGAGTGTTTACAATCTGATTTTCAGGTTCGAAATCAGGGAATAGACCCTTGATTGAATCAATAATCGCATTGGATGATTCATGAGCCCCCACTCGGGTAGTGATTCTCACGGATGGCCCTTCCATACTATTGAGTAGTGATGGGAGGTCATGGGTGTTCCGCTATATTTGAGATGCTAACAATCTGTTTCTAAATGATTTTTGAATAACAAGTTTGACGACCAAAGGGGGAAGTTGATGCCATGGACGAGGTCAAGATTTTGACAGTCATCCCAGTTCTCGATGAGTCGAAACACCTTGATAGATGTCTTACATCACTTCGTAATCAGACATTTGATCCCCAACGCCATCGAATTTTAGTTTTGGATGGGGGCTCTAGTGACAATTCTAGGGAAATTGCAGAAAAAAATTCAATTCTCAGTGAAAATCATGGAGGTCCAGTAATAGAGATTTTAGATAATCCCGGAAAATATGTATCTGCTGCAAGAAACCTTGCTCTTGAAAATGTAGAAGATGCTACACATATGTTTGAGATAATTGGACATACTTGGGTTCCAGAAGATCATCTTCAATTGAGAGTAGATGATTTACTTGATGCAGAACAATCGTTAGGAAGGAATATTGGTTCAATGGGATCGAAAATCAAACCTTCTGAGGAAATAAATGGCATGCCAAAATCAATTGAATATGCTCTTCATTCTCCATTAGGAGGAAGTGGTCAATTTGCTCATTTCAAAGGTCGAGAAACAGCAAAATCCCCGGCTTTTTGTTTACATCGTGTTGAAGCAGTCAAATCAATAGGAGGTTGGGACGATAGATGGATTGCAGGCCAAGATCATGATTTAAATCACAGATTAAGAGAGAATGATTGGCCAGTGATGCGCTCGGATGTATCATTTGTGTGTATGTCAAAAAGATCCACTCTGTCTGGCTTATGGGGGATGGGTCGAAGATATGGATATTGGCGAATGCGTCAATTAAGAGTGTATCCTAAGCGTGCTAGATTACGAGAATTTCTACCTTGGATTGGTCTAATATCAGTCTCTCTTTCATTTATTTTGTTTTTCCTTTCTTCAGATAATTCTAATATTTCAGGTAATTTTAGTATGCTCCATGTTTTTTCTGATATCTTTTTCTTTACCCCTTTAATTTTATTATCTGGCTATTTTGGTGTTTTACTAACCGCATCAATAGCTAAGTCGAATATTTTACCAAACCCAGGTATTTTTCTATCTATTCTTACATTGCATATTTCATTTAGCTTAGGTCTTCTTACTGGTTTATTGCCAATGAAACCACCCATTAATGAACGAATCAAGAGCGCGAATAATTCAAAGAATAAAGGACGGAATTAGTATCATGGCGGAGAAGAATAGTGGGACTTCAGTAGCCTTACTTCTGGCTCCATCATTGATTTTTCTAGTCTTAGACATTTTTGGCCCACCAGCTATAGATTTATTACTTTCTGAAAAAAATTGGATACCATATGTTTACTATGGTTCATCATTAGTTTTTGGTTATATTTTATTTCGTCGTTCTAGGATTGTTAAGGATATGGAATGGCATCGTTCCAAGAGTATACAGCGATTAGAAAAAGTGTACAAGGCCGAAGACAAGGGTGTTTGGTTACGTGCAGGAGAAGCAGATAATCGTTTGAGTGCCGCTGCAATGAATCGACCAATTACTTCTCAGAAAAAAGCGGCAGAACGCCTCTCGGGTTCAGTTTCTCAGATCAATCGTGAAGGGGGGCCAACTGAAATAGAATCCAATGTATCTGATGTTGAGAATGTTGATTTATTCCTTGAGCAAGATCATGTTGCTAGAAACTCGGCTAGAGTTACCGGAAAAACAGGTCCAGTAGAATCTGTTCAGGGTGTGACATTGAAAGAAGAACCTAGAGAAGAGTCTGGGTTGATTAGAGGTGCGATGCGAAGATTATCTGAAGCTAGAGAGTCGGCTGCCCAAAATCAAGTTAATTCTCAGAAATCTAATGTTTCGGTTAAGTCTAGGGATTTAATTCAATCACAGATTGATTCCACAGAAAGAGTCTATGTTAGACCTGGTGAAGATTATGATCCCTCACCTATGTCAGTGAATTCCAATCCTTCTTCATCAGTTGAAAAAAACGAACCTGTTCAGTCAAATATCAGACGATGTAATGAATGCGGTTCGCCCATTGATGTGAATGAATCATATTGTCCAAAGTGTGGTTCTTTCTCTGAGTAGATGCGGGAACGATTCAAAGGTGGCCATTAATACCCGAAAACTGTAGAGGACCCGACATGTCTGATAAGAGGGATTATTACGAGGTTCTTGGAGTATCCAAGAAAGCGTCTGATTCAGAGATCAAAAAAGCATTTAGGTCCTTAGCTAGAAAATATCATCCTGATAAAAATCAAGGTGATGAAGAAGCAGAGGCATTGTTTAAGGAAGTGCAAGAAGCATATGCTATTCTATCTAATGAAGAACAAAGAAGACAATACGATACATTTGGCCATAATCGTCCAGAAGGTAACCCATTTGGTTCCGGTTTTCAAGGCGTAAATATCAATTTTGAAGATTTATTTTCGGGTGGTGGCTTTGATTCAGTATTTTCTCAAATTTTCGGTGGAGGAAACTCTAGAAGGAGACAAAAAAGAGGAAATGATCTATTAATGAGACATAGAATCTCATTTGAATCGATGTTCAATGGTTCTGAAGAAGAATCTGACATTGAATCGTTAGTGGAATGCTTAGAATGTTCGGGTACAGGTGCAAAATCAAAGGAAGGTGTTTCGATTTGTAGTACCTGTGATGGACATGGTAGAATTACTCAGACTCAAAGAATTGGTCCCTTTTTGCAAGAATCTGTTACCGACTGTCCCAATTGCGGAGGAACAGGAAGGGTAGTCACAGATCCTTGCTCATCTTGTAGTGGCGATGGGAGAATAAAGAAAGAACGAACTATTCGATTCTCTATTCCACCGGGTATCTCTCATGGGACTAGGATGAGAATGCAAGGCCAAGGAGAGCCGACACCTGGTAATTCAGGACCACCTGGGCATTTATACATCGAAATTTCAGTTGAAGACCATGAATGGTTTGAACGTTCAGACTCTGATTTATTGATGGCATTTCCAGTTGGATATCACGATTTGTTAAGGGGTAAAAAATTTGAAATTCCTCACCTAGACGGTTCTCCTTTAGTTATCGAGATTCCTGCAGGGTCTAAGCCCGGAGATACAATTGATATTAGGGGACGAGGCATTCCTAATAATCGCGGAAGAGGAAGAGGTAATGTCACAGTTCTTCTCAAATTATATGTTCCAGAAGATCTTTCTAAAAACATACTTTCATCTTTGCAGGACTTAACTAAATCAATAGATATTTCAAATCATGAAATAGAAGATTCGATTCGTAAAGAAGCTCGAAATCGGCGTAGGGGTGTTTAAGAATTATTCCTCGGAATCGCCTAGGGCTGTTGTTGGCATTGCAGCCATAGGTACGCCCTCAACGGTCCCTGAAACAATCACATCTAATTTAGTTGAACCACTAGAATGTTGAACCCGAAGAAATTTTAATTTGTTAGCATACATCTTGTCTAACACAATTTCATCCTCAAAGTGAAGATAACTTGGATGTACATCCTCAATTTCTACCCTATCTCCCATTGTAGCCGCAAGTCTTACTCCCGCATGCTCCCATGTAACATTAGAACGAAGTCCAATCAGTAATGTTGGATATTCCATATCTAATCTCCAAGCAGCAATGTCAATATTTTCAGTCGAATGTCTAACATCTGGTTTCCCCCATTCCTGAATCAATGCATCCCATTCTGAATCGCCTAATGATGACAAAGCAGCATCAATATCGCCATCCTCTTGAGAATCTAATCCTATCCCGCTGAGTCTTTCTCGTAATCGAATTAATCGTAGTTTTTCGTGTTTTTCTACACGAATGATGTCTCTATCTTTCCATTGCCAATATGCGATTGGTAAAAGGGGTGAGAGCATAAGTAGTCCAATCACAACATAAAATCCGATAAATTCACTCGAACGATCGAAGTATATCGGTTCATCAACATCTTGTAATTCTAATCTTAGAGAATATGAGATAGGAACAGAATCAGAAGTACGATTTTGATCTAAAGAAATTTCAATTGCATGTGTTCCCTGTCCAATGATATTCAATGTACTAGCAGAATCAGTAATGTTTGACAAAGTAATTATCCGCATGATACAACAATCAGTTGATTCAGAAGACGGGATTATACGGACTATAGATCCATTTACATCATCTATATTAAAAATCCAGTAATCAATATCACTAGTGTCATTAAGAAGTCCATTATACCAACTTCCATCATCTTGGATGACTGGATAAGCATCCCTATTTTGTTGTAGATTTGGTAGAGTATCTGGTGCATCTCCCAAACTATCTCCGTCAGATGGAGAATCTATCGAATGTAATATGCTGTAAAAAACAGAATGTGATGAACGAATATGAATTAGAAGTGTAGTATTTGATTCTCCTACATTTTCTATTCTCAATGTTCCTGATGATTGATTTAATTCAGTCATATTGCCGTTTTCGATATATCTTAATTCAATGATGTCAGTAGTCTCAAATTCAATCTCTAAAGGAGACCCTGGTCCTACCCTTAGTAGATAAAAATCACCTTCTGAATCAAGGGGGCCAATAGTGCCATTAAATCTAGTTTCAGGGTAAACAATATCTGGATTTTCATCTGCATCAGACCAAATATCAATTACAAAACTATACGGGTTTACCCCTTCTCCATCGTTTGAATGAATTTTCAAATAAACTCCCTCATCAGTAGGTATTTCAATGAATTTAGGACTATTTCCTAGCGTTTCGATTAGAATTGGAATCTGGCCACTTGTATCTAAAATATCTAAAGTAAATGAATACCGTGAACTAATTTGATACAGATGTAAAAAATCTCCTTCATTTCCAGAAATATGTATGACATCTGTATCATGTCCGTCCAAATATCCTGTATTAATTTGAGAAATATTTGCCTCTGCAACATCTTGATGCCCTGAGTGTTCCGGGTGATCTATAATTTCATGACTTATAGAATCTGGAATGACCATTTTTAATTCCCATTGACTAGATTCAAATGATTGATTTGTAAAAATTGAGATAGTTCCTGAGGTAATGTTTTTTACAACTTCATTGGAAGTTGAAGATAGAATATCTGAATCTCCATTTGGCCAGATAATTGATACATTGACTGTTGGACATTCTCCATTGAGATTCTGGCAAATCATGCTTATCCATGCGATACCATCGGTTGAATCAATTTCTAAATGTAAAATGGTTTCATCATCAGCGTTTATTGTTTCTATCGGAGCCAATGAAACGATGAGAATTGAGAGAATCCAAAATGCCCAAGTGGATTTAAGGCGGATGCCCATATAGTCCTGTCATCCTGACTGGCTTTTAGAATCATTCAAGCGGGCCTCATGTCTCCTTGCAAACATGGGAGCCCTAGGTCGAACCATAGTTGGGCGTAATCGGTATGCTAGGATTATCGGTTTGGGTGATCGACGTTCGCCTTGTGTCTATACTCCTTGTATCGTAAAAATCGAGGGAGATCCTGATTTACATCAATCGATTGCACCATTCTCATTCTCTCGTGATGGTTCAGGTTCTCCAGCAACTCTTATTTTACAGACTATGATCGAAGATATGGATATATTATCCCCTTCTTCAATCATAGAATGGCAAACATCCGAGGGTCAACATCTACCTCCTGTATTGAGTGAAGCAGATTCTGGTAAATTGGGCGGCGATGATAATTTCTTGGTTGTTTCGTGGCAAACTTTGCATCATGATTCAAGATTAATGGATGGAAATCTCGCACCAGATATCGTGATATTAGTTGATGCTCCTCAATTAATTTCTTCTGGCCAAATTTTCCTTGAAGCAATACTTACTCTTAGGGAGCGTTTTCCCTCTTCATTACTTTGGGCGCCAGGAATTTCTGGTCCTGATAATGCGGCTTTGTTAAGTTGGTTTGGACTAGATTTGTTCGACTCTGCTAGGGCTAGATCTGCAGCTGCAGCGGGACATCGCCTAACAATGAATGGCCCTCGTCCTATGGATGAGGATGAAGATCCAGATATCTGGGTTCGAGATTGGGAGGACTCTCTACGATTTATTCGCTCATCAATAAAAAGAGGGAATTTGAGAGAATTAGTTGAATCCCAAGTCCTCAACAGTCCTCGAAGTGTAGAGCATCTTAGACGTCATGATTCTTTGATGAGGGGGAGAAAATCGATACTCGCAAGTCATGTTTCCCAAGATCGTCGATTTCGATTTAATTCTAGTTCTTCTAGAAATGATCCATTAGTTCATGATTGGAAAAGAAGGGTGGCTGACCAATATACCCCTCCACCTCATTGTGAATCTGTTTTATTATTACTACCCTGCAGTGAACGAAAACCATATCGTGAATCTCAAAGTCATCGAAGATTTGCTCGGCATATCCCCTTTACTTGTGTTGACCAAGTAATGGTTACATCTCCATTGGGCTTGGTGCCTAGATCTCTAGAAGATTTTTGGCCTGCTGCTCATTATGATATCCCAGTTACTGGAGATTGGGATTCAGATGAGATTTCCATGATACATGAAATGGTTCAATCACTAGCGAATCGAATAGGATATAAGATAATAATCAATCATTCAGGAATTAATTTGAGTTCAATTAATGGAGATTTTGAATTAATCGATACGAGGGGAAATTCTACTGCTGGTTCACCTGAAGCATTAGATAGGCTACAGTCTACAATATCTGATGTTGTTAAGCGATTGGAAATAAGAGGTCCAAAGGGGCACCGTCATAGATTAGAAATATACCGTTCAGCATCACGATTTTTGTACGATAACGACTCATGGTTATCTGATGTAAAAATTGAAGGCCGTCCACCTCGATGGAGAATTGAGAAAGAGGGTAAACAAATTGCTCAATGGCATCCACGCTCTGGTCGTTTTGCATTTTCAAAGTCTTCTCTAAATATATTGTATGAAGGCAATGTCTTGCCTAGAATCCACCTGATTCCAGATGTAAAATGGAAGGGAGATATTTTCGTTTCAATTATAGAATCATATCCTGAAGGGATTAGAGAAGGCGATGATATTTTAGTCATGCAAAATAGTATATTAATCGGTTCAGCAAGGGCAGTAGCTCCTGGATGGGAATGGAAAGGATCTCCTGGTAGAGTTGCTAGATCTCATCATAGAATTGGTTGAAATCTGACTTTTGATTGTCGGAGCGGTTAAAGAGGGGAAGGAAGTCGCAGCGCTGCAAGGAGTGGTATAGTGGGTAGAATGCACGCATCCGGTCGTGGTCGAAGTGGATCAACCAAGCCGTTTGTAGACTCTGCTCCTGAGTGGTCAAATACTGACAAATCTGCTATTGAAGAGACAATTGTTGATCTTGCTCGTAAAGGCCATACTACTGCTCAGATTGGCCTTATTCTTCGAGACCAGCATGCAGTTCCTAATGTCAGATTAGTATTGGGTGAAAGAATAAGTCATGTTTTGGCGAGAAACGAAATTACTCCTAAAATCCCAGAAGATTTGATGAATTTAATGAGAAAAGCGTTGAAGATGTTGGATCATCTTAATTCTAACAGAAAAGATCTCCATAATCGTCGTCAACTTGAACTCGTTGAATCTAGAATTCGTAGATTGTCAAGATATCTCAAGGGAACTGGGGCATTAGATTCCGATTGGACGTATAAGAGAGACCAACTACGTCTGGCTGTGAATTGATAATAATCGCATAGGTCTTGAACCTCCTCGTGAGTCTACAATCATGACGCGCCTCATTGAGTTGGAACCATTCTCTGCGTCATCAGAATCAATTCGTAATGCTGCGAGGCATATATTGGATAATCCTAACCAATCTGTTAGCTTACGTGCTCCATTAACTATCTCTGGATGTATTGCATTATCAATGATTGAATCTGCATTAATTGATTTGGGACGCCCATATAGTAGACGTTTTGCTCCTTCATCTGTTGAAAATTCTGGAATTTTAATTGATATATTAGATTCTCATGATGCAGATATTATATGGGATTTAGGTGAAGAAATACTTACTCTAAATCCTACTATTGTTCATGCATTAGATGGCCACAAAGGTGATGGTAGACATGGACGCCTATCTCCTGTAGCTACTGCTGCATCATTGATGGAAGAATTATCTCCAGATGGTACTCGAAGTATTCGCCTTCTTCCTTTTTCGATTGCAGGTAATTGGTTACATGATGCGATAGATCAAACTTATGATCCAGTCTTTACAATCATACGTGATTATTTGCAACAGATTGGACGAATAAATGTCGTCCCCCTACCTGAAGTACCTGATCCATCAGTGGAAATGCTCCCTGGCTTAGATCCATTTTTACTGGAAGGACTTACATTAGGATGGAGTAAGATGGATATTGAAGATCAAGCAAGGTCACTTTCTACATATTTTCTTCCACTACTTTCTAATGAACGTCCATCAACACCTAGAATAGAGGAATTAGGATGGCATCGAATTCTAGCTCCTGATTGGTCTAGAGATCTAGCATCTCAACTTCATGATATTTCTATTGAATGGAATCGTTCTCAAGAAGTGCGTTTGTTTGCGAGTAGAACTGTAGATGCGTTAGTTAGAACTGGCCGCTATGAATAACTATTCAATTAGGAGCGTTCTACCACATCCTCCACAGGGTAGTCTTAGAGGACGTTCATCTGAAGTGATTGGATTTGCTTGATTACAAATTGGACAATCAATTACTGGAATTTTTTTATTAGGGATCTCATCTAGTCCATCGATTCGAAGACTTGGAGAAATGAATATAATGATTAATGAGAGAACAAAAGTTCCAACTCCTGCTCCTAGCACAAGAGTCATTCTGATACCCATTGTGTATAATACTAATAAGATAGATGCGGAGAGAATAAGCCAAAATATCGATGGTGATCTTGTTTTATTTCTAGTGCCTCTAACAGATACAGTAGCACTAACAATGAGTATTGCCAACAAGAGAAATAGTCCAATCATAGGTCCGTCAACAAATGATGTTGCTGGGGTAATAGTGACTCTGAAATCATCTATTCTTTCTTCCGATGAGAATGAGACGCGTACATTCTCTGCTATTCCTATCCTAAGGTGATTCGAATCAATTTCTTCAGAGAATACATTAGAAATCCCCTGAAGTGGGTTTGTAGAAAGTGTAGCATCTAAACTGACTTTTGTCCAATATGTTTGGGATTGTGATCGTACAAATGATTCAATGAAAACAAAAGAACCTGAATCTAGAACCGTACTGGAGCGAATAGTGATTGTAATTGGTTCAGGTCCGAAGGAATTTTGGCCATTCATATCTATGTCAATATCTAGGGCTCCTTCTAGGTCAAATGGGTCTCCTCCGAGAATTGATTTCGATTCTAATGCTAGCGCTCTATCAATGAAATCGGCTAAATTACGGGAACTCCCTGTTAGGTAATTCTCAAGAATATCAATTTCAGAATCGTCTACAACGCGATTATTCAAGTTATCAGCGCCAACAATAGACCCAGAATCTCCTAGTTCTCTCCACCACGATGTTGAGTCAAGACTTTCGTTGCCAATGTTGTCCAATCCCCATCGAATCCATGTAGATACTGCTCCCTCAATTTCTAGTTTGCTCGTCCTTTCTAGTCTATCATCCACTTGATTAACGTTGATGTCTAAGTGTAAATTGGTGCCTCCAGTTCTTACAGGCTCGCTAGAAGGATACCACCCGTCTCCGTCTCCAGAACTACCATCTAAAACTAAATTATGGATAATTTCTGTTTGGATATTAACTCCTTCTTGTGGTTGAAGAGTTAGGTTTAGGGTGTATTCACCTGATTGAAATCCTTCAGCATTCCAAACATACACTACCTCTACCCCATCAGAAATAGTACTGATATATGGGTCTCCTTGAATGGTATCCCCTCTTATTTTGGCAATCATAGAATCACTCTTTGCTAATTCATTTCCGAAAGAGGAATGGAATCTAATTGGGAAAAAAACTTCGTTTCCATCTACATTAGGTTCCATCATTTCGATTTCTACTAATGGTGCATTTACTACAAGTCCAGCTGTAGATTCTGGACCACCCCAACTAACGAACATTTTAGAATTATCATCTGGAGATGTCCACATAATACCATTTTCAAGATAAAATGTAACAATGATTTGTTCTCCTTGATTGACAACCAATTCATCAATTTCAACATCTATGTCGAAGCTTGGTCCTCGGCCAGCGACTGAAAATATTGAATTGGAAAATGTTTCACCAGCAATCTCAATTTCTACAGTCCAATTCGCGGCTGCAGTAGATGCACCCTCTACCCTGTAATTCGTTCTGTAGATCCATGTTCCTTCAGGAATAATTCCATCACTTGCTATTGAACTCTCGAATGATAATAATTTAAGCTGTTCTGCTGATGCTTCGGTATTGACTTCATTTTCGATAAAATTGTTTAGTGAACTTTCAGAAGGAGTCATTGAACCAGATTTGGTACCATCTGCTTCTCCTATGAAGAATAATGTGTGTTCTACCGGTCCAGGATTCACCACTGATTGATTTGCTGATACTTCTTGCAGTGGTAGCAATGGTATTAGCATAAACAAAAGCACAACAGTGACTAAGTTGGCTCGTCTCATACCATTTCCACCAGTAATTAGCCTTTGAATCCCACGCCAGATTTCATTCATGAAGATAGACAAGTTTGATGTCTGTATTGTTAGATATTTCAGTAATACGTGCAAATCCTACTCTTTCTAATTGAAGAATATCTCCTACAGAATATTGTCCACATTCAATCAAACCCTTTTGATTGGTTATTTCGACTCCTTCAGGTATAGAAAGAATAGCAGGTTGGCAATGATGTTCGAGAAGCCAATGAACAATTGGTCTTCGATCTATTCTATCAAATCCATTTTCTTCAAGTATATTTCCATCACAGTTTACGTTAGCAAATTCTTTGAGTCTAATTTGCTCTTTGATGTCTTCCTTTTCTAAGATTATACAATCTCCGTCTTTAGGAGCGGGCCAAACTCGAAATCCCATACCTGGGTCATCAGGATGTTTAGGGATTTGAAGGTCTTTAGTAGGCCAATTAGCACTCATATTTAGAGTAAGAGAAGTTTGTTTTTCACGAACGAAAGATGCTCTCGGAGTATCACTTTCAATTACCTTTGAATTATGTGACTCTATACTTTTCATAGAAACTGAAATATCTTTTTGATTTAATCCAAGTTCAATCCAAAAAGCACGTAATGCCTCAGAGGAAAACCCTCGTTTTCTTAATGCTGCGATAGTGGGGAGACGGGGGTCATCCCATCCAGAATATTTTTCTGCAGAAATATCAGCTTTCATTGCACTAGTTGAAAACCCTCCAAATTCGTGAACCTTGACTCTTCCCCAATACATGGTTTCAGGATAATCCCAGTTACGTAATTTGTAAAGTAAAGTCTGCTTTCTCGTTGAATCCATCAAATCCTTTCCTCGAATAATATGGGTCACTCCTTGCAGGTAATCTTCTATCGCAGATTGATAATCTAATAGTGGCCAAACACGGTATGAGTTACCTACCCTTGGATGCGCAGTTGTTTGTATTCTTAGAGCCGGCCAATCGCGTAGAGCTGGATTTGGCAAGTTCAGATCTGTCTTAATTCGGACTACTGCGGCACCATCATTCCATCCACCTTCCGGATCATTCATACGTTCCCATCTTTCAATTTGTTCTGATGTGTCTAAATCTCTACACGGGCATTCGTTTTTTGAATCTCTAAGAATCTTGAATTCTTCTGCTGTGCAGGTACAAACATATGCATTCTGATTCAAAATATCTTCTTTAGCATGTTGAAGATAAATGGTCATTCTATCTGATGCATAAACAATTCGTTCAGGTTGTTTTCCTGTTAACCACTCATATTCATCTTGAATTTGTTTGTATGCCCAAATTTCTGGAGGTTTACGTTTTGTATCTGTATCATCAAATCTTAGAATTACTTCTCCATTATACATTTTTGAGTATTCACTGTTGATAATTACGCCTCTACTATGTCCTAATGTCATTGGACCGTTTGGATTAGGAGCAAATCGAAGCACTATTTTGTCAACTTGATCTAATGGTTTGAGCCCTTCTCTACGTTCTTTGACTCTCTTTTCTAATGCTTCAGGGGCTTCATCTGAAAGTAATTGTCTGATATGGTCTAAACCCCTTAATTTAGCAATATTATTCGCTTCTTGTACGGCTGGAATAATTCTAGAAACTAGTTCTTTAGCATGTGGTTTTAGATTAGGGTGTGCTCCAAAAACACGTCCTAACACTGATTTCATTTCTCCTTCGCCTTCATATTCAAGAGCATTTTGAAGAGCAAAGGTCCTGATTGCCTTGACAATTTCAGGCTGATCAACAGGATTTCCCATGGTACTCGTACTAGGCTGAAAGGCGCTTACTCTTACAATTGCCGATACCATGAGTCTAGAGATGACTGTCCTCTAGCATTTTGGGAAATTCTAGGCCTTAGAGGAAGTTTGCCTTTACCTGCTTCTTTCCAAGCTCTTTCAACCGTAGCCCATGACCATCTGAGATTGATATGCGGGAGATCGCCGCTAATCATTGAAGGAATTGCATCCTTGGTTTTTGGATCTGAAGGGTATCCAGAACCAATTTGGAATCCACATTCTTGTTTAATCCGTTCTATTTCTAAATCTCTATGCACCTTCGCAAGAATTGAAGCTGCACCGACAATAAGGTGTTTGGAATCAGCCTTATGTTCTGAAATTAATTCTAATTTTTCAGAGGTTGGTTTGATTCTAGCATACACATTTCGCCCAAATCTTTCTTGATTTACATCACAAGCATCTAAAATAAGTTTAGAAATATGTTCTGAACCAATGTCATTTATTGCCTTTGCAAATAATCTAACTTCTATGGAATTGAGAGTATCATGTTCCATCGCACGATCTATCTGTTCTGCGCTAAATTCTACTATGGAATATTTCCAATTTTTGTAAGTTAAAATTTTATTTCTGATTTCCAGTCGCTTAGAAGGTGAAAGTGCCTTTGAATCATTTACTCCTAGTTCTTCTAAAATATTTATTTGAGACTCAGGAATACCTAACGATGCAACAACTAAAGGGCCGATGACTGGGCCCCTTCCTGCCTCATCGACCCCTACGATCATGAATCTTTTCAGAGGTCTAGGTCGAAATCGGTATCGGTTGTTTTCTCTTTTTTTGTGGATTTTCCGATGGTTTGACTTGGTTTGATTTTTTCGGAACTAATTTTGGTTTTCTTTTCTCTTTGATTTGAGGGCATTAATTTCTCTCCTAGAGTTTTCTCTGATGAATTATCAATAAGTCCTAAGGCAAGTAAATCTGCATCTTTTAGATTAGATTCTTTAGTATGATGGTCTAATATATCTGTTGCTGTAATTATATTTCTTGAATTAATTTGCGTATTTACTTCTTCTGACTTATTTTCAAACTTTTTCGTCCAATCTTCTACTTTTTCTTCAGGTTGTATTGTAGGCTTTAACTGAATTTTCTTCATGTCTTCTTGACGTTTGACCAATGCCCGATTTAGTAGTACAGTTCCTACTGCAACAACAAATATTGTTAGAAGTATTCCATTGTTCTGAATGATAAATGCGAATCCTTCAGATAATAGTTGTACAAATACACTTGGTTCATCATCTTCTTCAGATATTCTGTAATAATCACCCAGATACTCAATGTCTTCTGCTATTGAAAAATTTACACTAGGATCAGAAATACTGTGTGCAATTACTTCAAGCCTAGCTGTTCCATTAATCTCAAATCCAGTTGGAGTAGTTGCAAATGCAGTAAATGACAGATTTTGGTTAGGTTGTATATCTCTCACCTCAAAATATCTGATATTATCAGTACTATCAAATATTGAATTCGGGGGAGGTATCAATCCGAAATTAGATGTAACATTCATATCTAAAGATACCATTATTCCATCAATATCATTTCCTGTATTTTGAAATGTAATTGTCATTGTACAATTTTCATTTTCCATTGTAGTTTGCTTATTTTCTAATTCCCAGTTAATCACTGAATCTACAGAAATAGAGTATTTTTCAATCTCAATTAATTCTCCTTCAATGAATGCTCCAATTGAAATGTCTCCACTTTTCCGGGCCATTGTTCTATTCAAAATCTCTATGGATAGATCAATGTCATTTACCGTTTCTCCTTCTTGAAGAGCAATTTCTGATGCTCCTAATACTACGTTAGACCAAATTGGATTTGATAGTATTTTGATTTCAATCTGATCGTTGAAATTTCCAGTATTTGTGATAGATAGATTCTCGTGACAAGTGTCTGGATTTTCTGTACTTGTAGGGGGGATTAAACTACAAACGTTTTCGTCATCAAAATCTAAAGAAACTCCTCTTATTCTTTCAATAGATACTGATTGATTTACAGTCAATATTTCTAATGGTTCAAATTCATTATATGCACTAATTCTAATTTTTATTTCACCTGAAAATATGTATGGTGACGCATATTCTATTAGAACAATACCCGAATTGTTAGCCGCTAAATTTTCAATTTTGTAAAGATCAAATGTTCCAACCGACCACCCATTGTAAGCAAATGATTGATCAGGAACTGTGTCATCAACTGGCAGACCTGAATCTAACATGGGTTGAACTTTGATAACAAGATTAGCATTATGATTCCCTACATTTCGTAACGAAATAGGCAATAATACCTTTTCTCCAGGTTCTACAGTTGCAAAATTTTGATGTGAATCAATTGAGATACCAGAAACTGCTGTAACTTCGATTGTGAAATTCCAAAACGACTCTAGCCCATCATTTTGGCTAATTGCTTTAACTGATACTAGATGTTTGCTTCCTGCTAATGGCATTCCATTTTCTACTATTGGAACATCTACTCTGAATTGTATCCAAACTAGTTCATTTGAATTGATTGGAATCTCTTCACCGATTGATGGGGCAGAATTTCTTGGCCAAACTATATTCCATCCTGAAGATGATATAATACTTACATTTGCGAAATCTGAAATTAATGCATTATTGGTAATATTGACTAGTATATTTGTTCCAACACCCGGTTCAATAACAAAATTAGAACCAGAATTACTACCAAAAGAAAGACTGCTAGATTCTTTAGGAGTATTACTGCTAGATTGTTCTTCTAAACTATGTACTGGAATCAATAAATTAGATGTGAATAAAATGATAATAGCAAAGGTGACGAGGCGTGAAGTCGCACCTTGCATGTTTCCTCCCCAATCTTTAGAGGTATAATTCGTTGTATTAGTCGTTCATCATATCAGTGGATCTGGTATAGCTTCTGCTAAAGCACGAAGGTCAAATTCGCCTGCATGGATAGGCACCTTTAATCCATAAATTTCGCTAACTTCCGGATCTATTTCACCAAATGTCCCTAATTCGATATTTCCAATGAGCATCTTAGCACCTCGACCTGGGATCCATGGTCCAATCTTGTCATCTAATGGCTCGAATGAAATATCTTCTCTTGCCCCTAAATCTCTTGTTAGGGCTTGAGCAATTCCCTTTGCTGCAGTAAATCCTGCATTTGTTTCAGCACATGCCCATGCAACTCTCCAAGCATTACGATGTTCTCGAACTACTTCTCCACATTCTTGAATTCTTTGAGGTAATTCATGATGCCTGTTTTCTGCTAATATCTCCATTAAGGATGGCAGAATATTCTGTCGAAGAATTGTATGTTCAATCGTAATTGGATTTGAAATTCTTGTTACTTCCCCTTGTGCCTTCCACCTCATATTATCGAATTGAGAGATATCATTGGATAGAGTAAGACTCTGGACTTGTTGTATTCCTTGAGATGAAAGACTTTCGTTTATCCTACGAATTATGTTTGCTCGAGTCAGCGGGACTCCTTCCAGTGCAAGTGAAGAATGAGCTTCACCTAGAGATTCATATCCAATCCCTGTTGCAATTTCTTCTACTAAATCTATTGGATGTAATATATCGAAGCGCCATCTAGGCATTTCGATGATGTGGATTTTTTCTCCAATAGATGCTTCACCCCATCTGTTTGATTTTCGAGGACCTTCTGTCGCAGTTCTAGTTTCGACTAATTTTCCTCCCATTCGTTCTAGAGCCGAACGTATAAGTTGTGATTCAATTTTTCCACCTAAAATCCGCTCTAATAGTCGTTCAGGAACAAAATGTCTGCGAGCATTTCCATTCGGTGAGACTAAATTTTCTCCTTTGGCAGTTGTGATTTTCATGTTTTCGATAATTCCTCCCCTTTCAGCTAGCGATAAACAAACAAGGAGTAATGAAGCTTCACAAGCTCTTTCATCCCATCCGGTTACATCAATCATAAAATCGGTAGTTGTTTCTGTAACTGTTGTGTGACTACCATTTATTATCGGAGGAAACGATAGTGTTCTTCCAACTGCATCTTCGATAATTGGAACTAAATCCATTCCTTCAAGAAGATGGGCATACTCCATTCCTTTAGGGTGTGAGTCAAGAATTTGTTGCACGCTCATATCCGAATTCATAGATAAAGGAATAAATCTATGATCTCTATTTACGGCTTTGACTTTGAATGGAGGAGCAAGAGTAGATAGGTCATGGACTCCAATAGAAGCCAGTCTACGTTTTCTTCCAAGAGTAAGATGTAATTTCTCTTGATGGTCCATTAAAGATTGAATAAAAAGGTCCTTTTCTTCTTCTGTTGATCCAGTATTTACATTACGAACTACTGCACCCAGAATTACTGGTCGTATTGTTGAAATGGATGGATCAATTTCCATTGTTATTGTTCCAGTTTCAACTTCTAAATTCGGAGGCGTCGGATTAGAATAAAGAAAAGCACGAGCTGCTCTTGTCATTGTTTCAACAGATAAAAGATCTGATCGATCTGGAAAAACTTCTATTTCCACTCCTTCTTCATCTGTTCCTTCAACAACACATCCAATATCCGATAGTTGGTTTTCCCATAATTCTGAGTCGTAAGATATACCATGCATGGATAGCAAATAACGAATTGAATCGTGTCCATACTTCACCGTTGGCATACTATCCCCGCCTGTGGGTGGAGGCTTCTTGGTTTGACCTCTTCGTCTATCTACGAGACCACATTGGTAGAGGTTGACGAATACCATCAAGTCGTAATCCACTCAGAACAGCTGCTTCATGAGAAGTTGCTCTTAGGTGCTGTCTTTGGAGTAAACTGATTGATTCAACTCCCATTGCTTGCATCCATCCTCTTGCGTGATCTTCCATTGATGATAGTTTCACATCGAGTTCTGTAGCAATTTTTTTCACACCTGTAGGTTGGCTTTCATCTCCTATGAAAGGTTCTGAAACAATTCCATTTAATCCAGCTGCTATTGACATTAATGCTTCTGATGGACTAGGTGTCCAATCAGTCTTTAGAAAGACACTCATTTGTGTTTTCTGTTTTGAACGGGCCATTCCCACAGTTGGTAAAGCAGATATCGCAGGTGCAGAACCAATGGTGCATACATTGACAATTGCGCCTGCTAATCCTAATTCTGCAGTCATTCTGAGTAATTTCTCCACTCTATCTACATCATCCATAAGGAGAACTGGAGAGTCTTCGGGAAGAAAACCGATTGCAATTGTTGACATCGCGTGAATTGCGGCTTCGTTTAGATTAGGAAATGAAGAGATATCAATGACTGCTCCACCAGATTCAGATAATTCTTCTCGTAGTGTGAGGTAGTTTTCTTCATGAATTCTAAGATAGTCATTTTCTCTCGGAGATGAATCCACGATACATGGTTGTCCCTCCAAAGCCGAACCTGCTTTAGATGGTCCTTTCTGAATTTGAGGAATCCAGATATTTCTGAGGTTAGATCCTGAAGAGACTCCTGGCATAATTATTTCACTTGATAAGTCTACTACGGAAGAGGGGGATAGAGATGCACCCTGAGGGCAAAGTCGTAATCCCTCGAACTTTCCAAATGAGGAAATTTCAGGTGGTTCTGCCCCAACATGTTCATCTGTATCTGCTTCTATTACTGTAGCCTCCATAGTGAGTTTGAACCCATGAGGTTCCAAAATATCGTTTAATTCAACTAATTCTTCTGCATCAATTGATCTACTTTGGGCTCCCTTTCCTACAGAACGGACTCTACCGTCTACGATGATTTTACCGCCTATCATTCCAGATCCTGCCTCATTGGCTACATTCGAAACTGCGACTATTGTTCCATCAATCATTCCTGCGCCAATTCGTTCTCCAACCATTCCTCGTATAACCAGAAGTCCTCCAGTCATCGACTCTCCAGCATCTGCGCCTACGTCATCTCTGACAATTACAGTTCCTCCTGACATACCTAAAGCGACTCTATCTCCTGTGCCCTTCTCGAAAATTGTTTTCCCATCACTTTGGAAAGCCGCAGCAAGATCTCCTGTCTTGCCTTCAATTTGTAATAAAGCTCCTTGATTTGCACTACCAACTAGGTCTCCTAATTCACCTAGAAGACGCATCTTGAGTTTGGCAGGAAGATGTGTGAGTACTCCGGTTTCACCTTTTTTGGGTCTTTCATCACCATCTCTTCCCCAACCAATCTTCAAGGCTCTATCAAGTTGAATGGCTTGATCGAGCGACTTTGCTACTTGACGAGTGAGTCGAACGCTCTTCTGAGTGATATCTGCTCTGGACTCCATTGTCCCTGCTGGTACTAGGCCGTCCTTGACCCCTTCGCTCAAAATCGTCTTGGAATGTTTGATAGATGGCCCGCTACGGGAGTGTCATCAGGTGAGGGTGTATGAGCATCAAAGTAGCCATTAATGGATTTGGAACAATTGGAAAGAGAGTAGCAGATGCAGTCGATGCACAAGATGACATGATAGTTGTAGGAGTGACTAAGACAGGGCCGTCTTTTGGATGCAATTTAGCAGTCAAGAAAGGATTTCCTTTGTATTGTACTTTTGATGAATTATCTAAGATTTCAGCATTCTCAGATGCAGGATATACCTGTTCTGGAGGGCTTTCAGATTTACTATCAATTGCTGATGTGGTAGTGGATTGCGCTCCTGGTAAACTTGGTGCAGAAAATATTGAGAAATACAAGAATGCAGGAATAAAATATATTTTCCAAGGTGGTGAAAAACATTCACTTACTGGACAATCATATACCTCTAGTGCCAATCATTCAGAGAATATTGGGGTTCAAGGAACTCGTGTTGTTTCATGCAATACTACTGGACTTTCTAGAACGTTGGTTCCACTTTACGAACACTGTGGTTCCTTGAAAGTAGAATGTACAATGATAAGGAGAGCTGCAGACCCTGGAGACTCTAAGAAGGGTCCGATAAATGCGATTTCTCCAGTTTTGAAGGTTCCAAGTCATCACGGGCCGGATGTAATGACTGTAAAACCTGAGATTGAGATTAATTCCTTGGCAGTTGCAGTCCCTACAACAATAATGCATGTTCATGCTATTGTTGCTGATTTACCTTCAGGTCACGGTCTAAGTACAGATTCAGTTATTGAGATGTGGAAAGAAACTCCAAGGGTAATTGTAATGGAGGGTGCTAAAAATCGTATTACTACTACTGCTGAAGTGATGGAGATGGCAAGAGATATAGGGAGGAAATGGGGCGACCTTCACGAAATTTTTGTTTGGCAAGATGGAATTAGTCTCCAAGGAGATAGGCTATATTATTTCCAAGCAATTCATCAAGAAAGTGATGTAATTCCAGAGAATGTAGATTGTATTCGCGCTTTGATGGGTATTGAAGAAGATTGGAAAGTGAGCGTTGCTAAGACGGATTCCGCAATTTCATCCTATTACGGTCTGTGAATTTTATCACACATATTCATGCAACCATGAAAAGGGGAGGCACTACATCAATGCTTATGCAAGCGCGGACTTGGAGTTTGTTTCTTGTTTTTCTATTTCTAGTTCCTTTGCTCCCCTTATCTCATTCATCCAATGAAGAAATTGGTCTAGAAAATGAATTTTGGACATCTGAACAGGCATCACAACATTGGAATGTAGGTGCTAGCCCTGTTATGGAAAAATCCTCTCTAAGATTAACTAGTGGCCTTCTTCATCCAGTTAGCGGTTCATTTGATCCAATGCTTGTTACTCCTTCGCTTCCAGGTATCTTACATGATAATCTAGATGTAGTTCAAACAGGGATGTTAATTATTCAGGATGTTGATGCTGATAGAACTGATTTAGAAGAATGGTTAGAAATTCAAGGGTTTCCAATTTTGGATGTAATTCCTGATGATGCTTTACTAATTCGAGTTCCTACAGACCCTCATCAATTAGATGCTGCGATTTCTTCTATCGTTTCAAATGAAGGAATTAGATGGTTTGGTAGTCAACACCCTGGATGGCGGCTATCTCCTCTTCTTCCAACAACAGGTATTTTGGATGTCAATATTATCCCTGCACCTGATCTTCAAGATATTGAAATTCATCAATTAGAATCTTCGATTTATCTTTCAGGGGCAGAAATTGTACACTGTGATTCATGGCTTTGTCAAGTTGAAGGAATCCAATCTAATGCTTTGATAGATTTAGTAACCTCTGGTTCAATTCTTTTTATTGAGCCATCTCCAAAATTAATTTTAGAAAATATCTATGCTCGTTCAGTTTCTAATATTGATGACGTATTATCTAACCACAATCCTTCGCTTACTGGTCAAGGGCAAGTAGTTGCAGTTTCAGATAGTGGTTTAGATCAAGATCATGGGGACTTTAACGGTCGAATCCGTGCAGTATACAATCAGTATGGTCCTGACAATTCTGCTGCAGACATGCACAGTGGACATGGAACACATGTTTCAGCTACATTACTTGGAGATGGATCTGGTGATAGTAGTTCAAGAGGCATGGCTCCCAATGCTACTTTCCATTTCTATCAGTTAGAATATGACCAGACAGGAGCATTAGCAAGATATGGTTCTTTGTTTGATATGTTTAGGCATTCATGGCAGCAGAATGCAAGAATGCAAACTAATTCTTGGGGGTCAGAAAACCTTGGTGGACAATATAATTCTGATTCAAGATCAGCAGATTCCTTTGCAGATCAATATGGTGATTTTCTGGTTCTTTTTGCGGCTGGAAATGAAGGTGGATCCGGTTCTGGAACCATCAGTCCTCCTTCAACCGCTAAGAATGTACTAACAATCGGAGCATCCACTAGTGGGAGACCAGGTACAGCAGCAGCGGGCCAAGTTCCTACTTTTTCGTCTATTGGGCCAACATCTGACGGGAGGATAAAACCTGATTTGGTTTCGCCTGGAGTTCAGATTTGTTCTGCTAGGGCGCAAGAAGCACAATATCCAATGGGTTCTTCATGTTCATCTGCTAGACATTCTGATGGTACTACTCCTCTTTATCAACAGATGGATGGAACTTCTATGGCGACACCAGTTGCTGCAGGAAATGCACTATTGGCGCGTCAATTTTTGACAGATGAATTCGGAATTTCTTCCCCTCGTTCGGATCTTCTCAAAGCACTTTTAGTGAATGGAGCGAAAGATATTGGTGCCAGAGATATTCCAAATATGGACGAAGGATGGGGTCAAATTGACCTTGAACAAACTCTCTATCCTAAGGATGGAATTGTTCCACTGAATACATTCATGGATTGGAATCAAACTTTGCAACCAGGGTATTCCTATGTTTACACGTATGATTGGGATTCTTCCCATGGTGTCGATATTACAATTGCTTGGACTGATGCTGCTGGTTCTTCTAGCGCTTCCCAATCATCCAAGAGATTAGTAAACGATCTCGACCTTACTGTGATAGCCCCTGATGGTTCGACATACAAAGGAAATGTGTTCTCAAATGGGTACAGTTCTACTGGAGGAGTTAATGACGACCTCAATAATGTTGAAAGAGTAAAATTGCCTCCTTCATCAACACAATCAGGTACTTGGGAAATTCGAGTACAACACGTATCTGGAAGTTCTCAAGACTTTGCAATGGTAGCTACATCAATCGGTTCTGAGAATTTAATCGCTGATCTAGCGGTATTTTCTGGCTCACTATGGGTTTCTGCGGATCAACCACTCGAAGGAGATGCTGTTGTTGTTAGAGCGTCTTGGCTAAATCAAGCACCTGGGGCAGCATCTGGATATGACATTTTAATCGAAGATATCTCTACTTCTCCTCCAACAATCATTCTTGAAAGTAGTAGGGGGTCAATTCAAGGAGGATCTGCAGATTCGATAACTACTCAGCATACATTTTCTACCACTGGAGTACATACTCTTAGATTAACATTAGATTCATCAGCACAAGTCCCTGAGTTGAACGATGAGGTTAATGGGACGAATAATAATCAGATCACATATGATGTTAATGTGACTGCAATAGGTGTTCGAATTTTACCTTATTTAGAGGACGGAACACTACCAAGTTCACCTGAGGAATTGTCTTTAGCAACTCATAGAACGATTGACCCAAGCATCACATCTTCGATATCCTTTGATCTTGATCTAATGAATGAAGGAACAGCTTCTATTGATGCTGGACTAATTGTTACTCCGGTTCAAATTATTCGTGATAATGGAATTCTTGATGCGCCAGATGATGAATGGTCGAGAACTCTTTCAGAATCTGGACCTTGGACTCTACCTGAAGGAGGTGCTTCTGGTTCTACGCGTGCAATTTCCCTATCTTTGGTAGATGAAGATGCTGCTTTCAACGATCCATATGGCGCTATTTTTGCTTTACCTGGAACCTATATTGTCGATTTGACAATGTACGATCGTAATGCTCCATTAGTATCCTATACCTTGAGATTAACAGTTGATGTTGAGAGAGTCGAGGGCCTTAATACAGTAATTGCAGGAGATCAAGGTATAGCAGGTAAACCAGGAGATACAGTTGGATATACAATCACTGTTCGAAACTCTGGTAATGGTCCAACGATATATACGGTAAGTTGTGAAAATGATCTAAGATGGCCAATCGAATTAGGAAATGGAAATACTTCTTCAATCGAACTAGATCCATTAAGTCGCTTACAATTCATTGGATTATCTGTTAGAATCGTAATTCCTCAGGCATACATGGGTGAGCCTGCTGCAGGTTCATCTGCAATAGTAACTTGTAACATTATTTCTACAATTGATTCATCCGTTACATCTACTGAAGTGTCTACTGTTGGAGTTTTGGAGAGTCGTGAATACTCTGTTGATATTTTTGAAGAAGATGGTACTCCAATTGGTCCTTCGGGTTCAGCTATTCAGCGTGCTGTGTTAAATGACGAAATCGTAAATACATCAATTCATATTGAAAATAAGGGGAATACTGCATTCGACGTTGATGTTTCAACGAGTACTGGTTTAGTTTCTTGGCCTGTTTGGCTTTATGTCGATGGAAATCAGGTTTCATCTCCCTACTCAATTAACTTAGAACCCGGAGTAGTATCTTATCTGCAAGTACAGATGGCGGTTTCTGCTAATGCTGATAATTTTGACGTTAACGTAGTAACAATTAGGACCTCACTTTCTGGATCAATTCCCACAGTTAATCAAACTAAATTCATTGTTGAACAACGTACTGATTTTATTCTTGAAGGTCCTGAATCAGGTATCATTGATGTTACTCCTGGGTCTACTTCTACATTCAATGTAACAGTACAGAATTCTGGTAATGTCCCAGTAGTGCTAAATTGGACATTCCCATCCTTGCCTGAAGGATGGTCTATTGGTTTTGCATCAGGTTTAGCTCCATACAGTTTGTCGATGGGTGAAGAAAGAACAGTCAAAATTGGTCTTTCTGTTCCTTTGGGTCTGAGTTCCGGTGTATCTGAAACTGAAGTTGGTTTGTTGGTAATGGGCGGTTTATCTTCTTCTTCACTTGATATCTCTCAATCGGTTCTCCTTGGCGTTCGAGTCTCATCTTTAGCCGTACCAGTAGTCGAATTTGCTGAAAATAGATTTAATGACGTTCCTAGGGAAGAACCTACTGAGATAATTATGGAATTATCAAATGGTGGCAATTTACCTCTCACAGTTTCTGTAGATTTACTGGCTCCAGAAGGATGGAATTATGCATTTGAACAGACATCCGTTTCTGAATTATCTCCTGGAGATACAGTTGAAATTGTCTTAACACTAAATCCCTCAAAAGATGTAACTTCAGGTGTCCAGAATTTTGTAGTAATTTGTATGCTAGATGGTATTGAGACAGAAATAGGAGGTTTTGAGGCCACTGCAGCTGCAGTCACATCAGGTGGAGGTGCAATCGGTTTACTTGAATCAGTAGGAGTTCCCGCCTGGGCCGCTGGAATCGTAGTGATGGTGTTACTTGTAGGTCTATTTGCTGGCGTATATATGCTTAGAAATAGAGGTCTATCTTCTTTGTCAGATGATGAAAGGTTGATTCCTGCTGGATCTACATTGAATCAAGGTAATTACCAAACTCGTTTCGAAGCAGCCATAAATACAGGAAATGAAGAGAATTCTTTGGTGAGTGGTGGCGTTTCTCAAGCTGAGATAGATGCTGCGCTAAATAGTGGCCTTGCACCGTTGCCACCTCCGACTCCTCAAGGATTGCCTCCTGGTTTCTCCTCTCCATCTCCTCCTCCGGGTTTACCTCCGGGGCTCCCTCCAGGACACCCACCATCGAAATAGTCCGTTCGACTTATGTTTGGGACCCTGTTCAGAGGGGTATGGATTCGAGTATAGTGCTCTTCGGGCCGCCCGGTGCAGGTAAAGGTACTCAAGCAGGACGCATAGTACAAGCCACTGGAAAACCTCAGGTTTCTACGGGTGATATGCTTAGAGCAGCAGTGGAAGAAGGAACTGAATTAGGGCGAACTGCAAAGGGATATATGGAAGCAGGTGAATTGGTGCCTGATGAAGTTATTATTGGTTTGATTGAAGAGAGAATAAAACAGCCTGATGCCTCGGGAGGGTTACTTTTCGATGGTTTTCCACGAACTATTCCTCAAGCAGAAGCACTTCAAAAGATTGCTCCTGTTTCTATGGTAATCGCGATCCATGTAGAAGATGAGTCTATTGTTGAACGAATTTGTGGACGATTTACTTGTGCCACCTGTGGAGAAGTTTACCATGATTTATTTCGTCCATGTAAAGTGGAAGGTATTTGCGATTCTTGTGGGGGGTCAGAATTCAAACGTCGTGCAGATGATTCAGAAGAGACCGTTCGCACTCGTCTTACAGCTTATCACAATCAGACTTCACCACTTGAAGCATGGTATGGGGACCAAGGTCTTCTTAGAAGAGTAGATGGCAATCATAGTATTAATCAAGTTGGTGAAGCAATTTCTAATCTTTTGATTTAATTTGGTGAGACAATGAAACGTAGAAGTCGAGATAGAAAAACTAGGCTTCAAAGAGCCGATATGGCTATCTCTCATCTTGAAGATATAATTATTGATTCATCATTAGATCTCGATATTAGAAACTCTGCTGCAGAGGATATTTTTAGAACTTGTATGAGGCATAATAGAACGATTCCAGAATCGGTTAAAGCATTGATATGTAGAGACTGTAAGGGGATTCTAATCCCTGGTGAAACAGCAAGAATTCGCATTAGAAATAGGATACGAATTACTACCTGCTTAATTTGTTCACGTGAGAGGCGTCTCCCACTTTATCAGGGGGAATTAAATTGAAAATTCCAGAATGGGTGATTTTGTCGGCTAAGGATCCCGAGTTGAAATCTACAGTTCGACTAGGTAGAAATGGATTAACTGAGCAGATTATTCAAGAAATAAAAATACAATTATCCGCCCGTTCTTTAGTGAAAATTCGTTTAAATCGCGGTTTTGCAGTAGATTCAGAACAGAGAAAAGAAATTTTTTCTCACTTAGAAGAATCAACAACGAGTACTCTTGTTTTCTCTAGGGGGAATGTAGCAGTTCTGTGGCGTTCATGATTATTTCTAGAGTTTTTCAATGGATGATTATTTGAATGGCCTAATAGAGGGATGAACTATGGGGACCCTATCTCGGACCAAGTCATTCTGGCTTCGTTGCACTTTTTTATTATCTTCTTTGGCAATGTTTGCCTTCTTTCCTATTGTTCAGGCTGGAGGAGGAGGAGGTTTAGCAGGAAGGCATTGGTATGTTGAGCATATTTCTTCAATGCCTGAGTGGGCATTGCCCGCTTCATTTTTGATTCTTGTAGGTGTATATGGTCTTATCATATTCGAATTAATTGATCGCGCTTTAGCTGCTGTAGTTGGAGGGCTAGTAGCTGTATTTACCTTGCATATTATTGCTGCTGGAGATCCTAATACTACTGGACCTGATTTACTCGACATAGTAGTTTGGATTGATATGGAGACTGTCGGCCTTCTGATGGGCATGATGATTATTGTTGGAGTATTATCTGAGACAGGAATCTTCCAGTGGGCAGCAGTAGAAGCTTATGCTAGGAGTGGGGGGTCAATCTGGAGACTTATGGTAATACTTGCAGTTGTTACTGCTGTATTCTCCGCTTTCCTAGATAACGTTACCACGATGTTGTTAATTGCGCCTGTAACTATTCAACTCGCAAAGGTTTTGAATCTTAATCCAATTCCCTTGTTAGTCGGAGAAGTAATGTTCTCTAATATCGGTGGTACAGCAACACAAATTGGAGATCCTCCAAATATTATCATTGGTGCTCAACTTTCCAGAACTAGTCTCGCAGGAACACCTCTTGCTGAGCATTCTATTGCTTTCATCGATTTCGTGATTAATCTTGCCCCTGCAGTTTTCTTAGTGTTTCTCCCATCTTTGTGGTTATTGCATCGTCTAGAGCGTGAAGGTCTAGATTTACAACGTGATCGTGATATTGATTCATTGAGAGAAACATATGGCGTTAAAGATAAATCGCTGCTCATTAAATCGGGAATTATATTGTCTCTTGTTTTAATTGCATTTTTCGCTCATAGTGCTGTCGCTCATCCACTATCCAATGTGGCAGTGATTTCACTGGTAGGTGCATTTGTGATGTTACTGGTGTGTACTCCTCACGAGATTGAACATTATCTCGATGAAGTAGAATGGACTACTTTGTTATTTTTCGCTGGACTTTTTATCCTGATTGGTGGATTAAGTGCGATGGGTCTTATTGATGCATTAGCAGAATGGACAAGTACCATGATTGCCAGAGCTCCCGAAGACCAACGTTTGTTTGTGGCATTAATGCTATTACTCTGGGTTTCTGCGATCGCTTCTGCATTTATTGATAATATTCCATTTACGGCAACTATGGTTCCTGTAATGCTTGAAATTGCTCAAGATGTTGATTTAGATCTTCCATTGGGTCCTCTAGCATGGTCTCTTGCTTTAGGAGCATGTTTGGGCGGTAATGGAACATTAATTGGTGCATCAGCAAATGTTGCAACAGCTGGAATAGCTAGCGGAGCAGGACATAATATCACATTCATGCGGTTCTTCAAGACTGGTTTCCCGATTATGCTAGTCAGTGTAGCTCTAGCATCGGTTTACTTGTACATAATGTTCGTATTGTGGGAAGTACATGTTACTCCTTCAGTAATCCCATATGCAGTAATCGCAGTAGGAGTTCTTGGAATGGTTATGATTGGACGTATATGGGGTCCAGCAGATATCACTATTGTCGAAGAAGAATGAACTTCTGTCCGTCAGCATCAAATCATGTAGAGTTTACCGGATAGCATGCAAGAGTGTCAGGTGTGCGGTCTTCTCTTTGGTGGGGGAGACCGTTGTCCTGAGTGTAAGAGCGTATTCGGATCTACTGTAGAGATAGAACAAGATGACGCTCTGCCTGCTGGTCCACTACCAGGAACAGCATCTCTTACAGAGATTCTTCCAGAGGTAGAGGGGTTGAGTGGTCCTTCTTCGTCAGAAATTGAATCTCGTCCTAATCTTCCATTTACTTTAGGTGGCGCTCGAACGTCTCCTAAAGTACAACTATTGTTTGGGGCGGGAACTCGTTCAGATCTTAGTATGGATTCAATAGAAGAAGAACCTCAGATAACTGAAGCACCGATTCAAGAACCAATAGAAACTAATAATGAGATCATGGATAATGATATATTGGAATTAAATCCTGAAATAACTACTGAATTTGAACATAAAATCGAAGTTCAGGCAATAGTTGAAGAAAAACCACAAGAAGAAATATTACTGACATCGCGGGTAATTTCTTCAAATCAAAAAATTGAATCTTCAAAATCTGAAGATGTTGTGTATCACGATTTTTCAGATGAATCTAATTTTACTGAGGTGGAGGTTGATTTCGATAATTTAGTCGATCCGGCTGAATCTGCATCTGCGTTTGATCCAATTGATGGTGAGGTCCGTTTGAATCAAATGCCTGCTCGAGCAATTCCTCTAATTTCTCCGTTCCAACAAGGTGAAGAGGAATCAATGATTTCAGGATTTAAATTAATGCAAAATGGAAATTGGGTAGATGCAGCTAGTGTGTTCATGGAATTATGTGACAAACGACCAGGAGATGCTCCAGCGATTAATAATCACGGTTTATGCTTACTACAATCTGCATTAGCAGAATTTGCTGAAAAGCCTGATGAAGATCCTGCCGAATTGCCCTATTTCCATGCAGCAATACTAACATTACGTCAAGCAGCAATGGCAGACAGGAGTTCTGCTATTATTTTAGTAAATCTTGCTACTGCGTTAGCTGCTGCCAATAGGCATGAAACTGCTCTTCCAATTTTTGAAGCGGCATCCTCATTAGAATCAGAATATGATGTGAACC
>DAPV01000081.1 GCA_002502625.1 Euryarchaeota archaeon UBA125 | reverse complement strand
TTCCTGGTTCAGATTTAACTAGAGCTTTTAGGCGTGGATTAATACAATAAATTCTGTAAAATCAAACCTACATCATATATTCCCAATGGAATTGTTGAAATCACCTATATGGTGCCTAATTGCATCATCTAAAGTTAATCTGCCCATAGCAACAGCTCTTGCTAGATTAGAAGGAATGGTAGCTCGACCCAGAGAATGCTTTCTACTTCTACGCTGAATATCACGAATTTCCCCATTAGTGGGCCGAACTTTTTGTTTTTGGTTAATCGAATCACCTGAAAGATGAGCGATTCTTAATGCAGCAGAGGAATGAGCATGTCGAGGAACTCCAATAGAGGTTCTCGCTTCATTTACCTTCTGAACCGACAAACCACGTACAACACAAGTATTGATGATCCTATTTGCTATTGTTTTTGATCCATTTCCAACACGAATTATCAATAATTCATGTTCAATGGCTCTTGAAATTCTCATTATGCTATCCACAGTATCATCTACTCCCTCAAGTTGAGCCTTTCCAAGATTCAATCCATCTCCTACCCATGCAATTCCGGGTCTAGGACCAGGATCAACTCCAAATATTAGCCTTCGAATAGGGCCTGAATATCTTAATCGATAAAATGCTTGTTCTACTGAATGCTGTACTGCATCTAATGTTACAGGAATCCCAAGAGAATCACCGCTCATTAATACCTCAGATGGAGACCCCAGCCATGCTGCTACATTAGAGGGGACAGGGTCAGATGGAAGAATCTGAATACAACGTATTCGTCTTTTTTTTAATTCCAATAACAATCTGTAAGCAAGGCGGAAATCACTAGTACGCACGGCAATGTAACCCACGTGATGGTAAATGCACATCAAAGGGTCTTGAATGTCAGGGTTGAAACGAAGGGTTGGCATAGTTTTGTAAGATAAAAAATCGCTTCGAACATTACATTTTCAACCAAAGAGATTAGATTTGATACGTTACCCGACAGATATGGTACAGGGGGCGCAATATGAACGTGAACTCAGACATGTACTAGCAGGGCTTCCAGAAGGTGTTCGTGCAGTTACTCGTTCGTGTTCTGAATCAGAAAGGGCTCAAGCACGACTTGTGATTGAAAGACCATTTTTAGTTGTTAGAGCAGCAGGAAGTGGAATAGAAGGAAGTGGTGATTTACTTGCACTAAGAGGAGACATATGTTTCCCTATTGAAGTGAAAACAAGTAAAGAAAAGAAATTATATTTGAATGGGAGATTAGCCGAACAATATTCAGCATTGGAAAATATTGGAAAGAAATGTGGATTAATGCCATTATACGCCTACCGTCTAAAGGGAGTTCGAGGAGATTCTTGGAGGATTTTCCGTATTGATACTGGTAAATTAGAGGGAAGATTGTCAATACTCGCTAGAAGAATTCCTACTTGCCCTCTAACCAAAAATAGAAGACCGCATTTAATTTGGGAGCAAGGATTACCTCTGCATAAATTTCTGGCTCTGGTATGTAGAAAAACAGAACAAGAAAGTAAATCATTTGAAACCATTCAAGAAAGAATAGTAAGTGAATCTGAAAAAAATGATGTTGAAACACCTGATTGGATGAAGGGTTTCATTCGTTGATAGAAACGGAAGGAGCAAGTAACTGTTCTTCCATCAGATTTATTCTATTCTCAATGTCAATAATATCTAATTGAACTTCTTCTAATGATGCTTGTTGAAGCAAACGAACAATAGAATCAAGATCCCGGACCATAGAATCAATTTTTCTTCGTACCGAAGGAGTAGGTGAGTTATCTCCATCCATGTTATTCCGAGTAACCATAACATGAAGAAACCAGCGGTAACAAAACAGTGGAGCATTCAAATGCCGTAAAAGATAGGACACATCAAGAAATATGACATTGAGACACACATTGAGAGATCGGGTTTTCTCAGCCCTCACCGTAATACAGGCACTAACACTGAGGGACTGGATATTTTTTGTCTTCTCGATGATAGCCATTTTTTCTGACAATGTATTACTAGGTGTACTTTTTCTCAACATATTTTTCATAAGAATACTCGAAAAAGAGGGGTATCTAGAAAGATGGAATGCAACAAAGGTCCTAGGATTTATCCTGATGATCAGAACGAATAAAGGACAAAAAATATTGGAAACGATTTCTCGACCACGTAAGTTTTGGAGAATGTTTGGAGAATTTTCAATTTGGATTGGATTTATTGCCTTGTTTTTCACAACAATGTTGGTAATTTTGACTTTTATCTCATTATTTAATTCAAGTCGTGATCGAATTTCCATAGAATCATCGGAAGTCTTGCTGATCCCAGGAGTTACATCAGGAATTCCAGTTTTCTGGCCATTAATGGCACTAATTGTAGCCTTGATAATTCATGAATATGGACATGGAATCTTAATGAGAGCACACGGAATGAGAGTGAGAAGTTTTGGATTGCTAATTTTTTCTTTTATACCAATTGGAGCATTTGCAGAACCTGAATACACAGAAGTTCTGAAAGCACCAAAAAGAGAACGAATGAGGATTTATGCAGCAGGGCCAGCAGTTAATCTAGTATTCTCAATAATTCTAGTATCAGTTTTAGCAGTTGGAGTTAGTGGAATAAACCCTACAATTCAGGGTGCATATAGTCCAGCAATTGTAGTAGACGGACCTGCTAATGAATCTGGATTAGAGCCCTATGATATGATTATAGAAGCAAATAACAAATCAATTTCAAGTGGTGATGATTTGCGTAATATTCTGAATTCTTCAAAGGCAGGAGATATTCTAGTTCTTACAATTCTAAAATACAATACAACTAATGGAGTTGAATGGGATGAAGAAAAAATAATTCAAGTGACTTTAGGAGATCGGTTTGAACAACTTCGCTCTAGTAATATTTCTGAAGAGAATATAGAACTTTTAGGGGTCTCTCCTGGAGATGCATTCTTAGGAGTTGGGACTAATTCAAATTTTGAATCAAGTATTCGAAATTCAGATCATGGGAAAAATCGATTGATGGGGCCATTTTATCCTAATTTAACAGTTGACGAACGATTTTTTGCTAGCTTAATATATCCAATAAATCTACTGAGTATGCCTTTTGAATTCAATGGAGAAATTATGGGAAATTCAGAATTAAAAATGCTTGATTTTGGAATTATTGAATTATTCCTTATTGAAGGTATTTTCTGGTTTTTGTGGATCAATTTTTTATTGGGTTTTGCTAATCTAATTCCTGTAATACCATTTGACGGTGGCCACATAATGAGAGACACAATTAATTCCACTATCAATTGGATTGCTGACAAATCAGGAATTATTCATTCTCAGAAAGCAGAAATTCTTGCTACAAAAACATCGAATATTTCGTCACTCTTGTTCTTCTTTGCTTTCCTTATACCGATAATTTACGGATTGATTAACTGAATCATCAAATTCGGGTGCAGAAGCAATTATTTTTGTCATTGCTTTCTCTAAAAACATAACACTACTCAATAAGATAACTACTGCAACAATCAAACTAGTCCATGCATCAGAAGTAACTTGACTTGAATTATTAGATGCAGCTAATTTAACAATCCCAAACCATGGAACCTCAGGTCCTGCAAGACCACTCACCCATTGAGGTCTTACAGCAGTAACTGGATTCCCAAATTCATCTCTTAGCCCAAAATAATGTGGCCCAGAACCGCTATATCCTGTTGCAGTCAATTGATCAATTGTACAACCATTGGTCCTTGGATTATCACCAGAGGTGAGAAATCCTTCATGTTCAGGAATCCAATCTTGAATCATCAAATATCCATGAGATTGACAAGAATACCCGGTTAAATTCATACTTATTGACGTGACATTTACTACTGATGTTCCTTTGACATCCCATGTCAAAATACATGCCCCGATTGACCCATCAGAAGCAACAAATAACTCATCTAATTCTCCTTCAATACAAGTTCCGTTATTGTCTACCGGTGTAGTCTCATTTGCTAATGCAAACAAAATAGCACGATGAATTACAGGTGTATCATTTCCCCCATTCTTCTTGTAAATTATAACATCTCCAGGCATCCCATGAGTAGAATAATCATGATATTGACCTCCGGATTCAACTGCTTCCGCATAGGTGACTACTTCACGTTTTTCAGGTTCAGTGACTAAGATAATATCTCCTGGATCGATAATTCCAACATTTGATTCATCATCAGTCATCATTGACTGAGATTCAACTACTACCATTGGAGGTGAAGACCCTGTCATTAGTACTAATGAACCATATAGAACCAAAATCATTCCAGCAGCAAGAAGGATTTCACGAATCCATCCATAACTACTGGACATTGGTTTTCCTCACTCCTCTTCCGTTGAGGATTTCAACGAAACCATAGGACTAGTGGACCAAAGCAATGTTCCAAATCCAATTAACAAAAATATTGTCATTACATCGAATGAAACTGGTTCTACTAACTTATTAACATCCGAACCCAATAAATTTTGAAACCATGCAAATACATCAACAGAGTATTCACGAGAACCTTCTGTTGTCATTCTAGCAATTCCAAAGAAAGAGTTCCAAAGAAGAAGAACGATTCCTGTTACTGAACTAACTATCAGTATCTTTTGATTAGAGGGAGAGGAAAGATTGGATATTCCAGTATTTTCTGATAAAATAGTGTTATTTGCATTCCACCAGGAAATAATCCATGATTCTTCTGTAGAAAAATTTGTAGCAGGTGACTGGAAAATTCGTCCAGCACGAATTCCATGATCTTTGTAATGAGCTAACAACCTACCTTGATGGATACTCCCCAAAAGAGATGCCGCTTCCTCTGCTTCTTTTCTTCGTTTTAGTATCTCAGCCCTAGATTCTAATTCAAAAACTTCTCTGAGTAAAGTCAATTGCTCATTATATCGGAAAAATTCAGGCCCAACAACACCGAGAAGAATT
The DNA here is from genome assembly GCA_002502625.1 of Euryarchaeota archaeon UBA125. Classification (GTDB taxonomy): domain Archaea; phylum Thermoplasmatota; class Poseidoniia; order Poseidoniales; family Thalassarchaeaceae; genus MGIIb-N2. Next base: position 8,982 of record DAPV01000081.1, on the reverse strand, counting down.
AATCCACCTATAGCGAAAAACCAAGACATTCCAATAAGCTCTGGCATCTCACTTACTCCATCCATAAACATAAAGAAAACGAGAGACCAAAGGAATGCTGCAAGTCCTACCAATGATAGTATAAAGAGAATACTAAGATGCTGATCTCTACGTTCTTCCCACCATCTAACGAAGATGTTTCCACTCTGCTTCTTACCTCGACGAGCCATGATAATCAACCATTCCTGTAAGTTCAATTGTATTCTACTTTCGCATAATTAGTCTCAAAATTGACTTTAATTTTCTATGACCATACGACGCCATGTTGATATGTTTATTCATTTACAGTAGGACATCACCGGAGGTTAGGCTATGAGGAGGTCGGCAATATTTGTTCTATTTCTATTTATTTCGATGTCTATGTCTCCACTTGTATCAGCTGCAACAACTGAAACACAATTTGCAGATGGAACGACGACCTTCAGTCATAGTTTCACAAGTGCTACTGGCGGTGATGCTCAAACACCAGGAATTACTCTCCCATATGGTGCTTCGGTAACACAAGCAAGATTCTCGATAGAAGGAACTGCTCAAAATACTCAATGGGAAAATCGCTCAACAAATAGCGAATTTGGAGGAGCTGGAACTTCTTCTACATCGTTTACAGGAACATACTTCTCCAGTTGGTATAGGAATAACTTGAAGGTAGAAAATGATGAAATGACACTGAATACTCAAGAATCAACTAATACCAACAATCTTGCTGCCTCTCGAGATTGGGATAGTGCTTCTTCATCATATCATAACACTACAGGTAGGTTCGCTGCAAATGGTGATCAAGGATATATTAGTCCAACAATCAATAGTAACTCCATGACTGTACCGAATTCGATGAATTGGAATTATCCGGGCGCCTTAGTGAAGGTTGGAGATACGTTATTCACGAGCAATTATCAATCTAGTTCAGTGTATCAAACTCCAGCTATTAATTCGTATAATTCATCTTCTTCAACTGTAGTAAATTCTGTTACAAAGCAATACAATAGCTGTAATAGTCAAGCATTGTATACTCTTTATGATCTAGCATCAGATGGAGAAGACACAGTCTGGGCAGTTTCTTACAACTATAGAAGAATTTCAAAATGGACAGTTTCTGATTCTACTTGGAGTTGTGTTGGCGACTGGACTATGTCCAGTACTTCTACGTACCCAGTAGGGATTGCCATAGACCCTGAAACTGATGATCTCAAGGTTTTGGTTCGTTCAAGCTCTGGTTCTATCTCTTACAACCTTTGGAATGTTTCTCGTTCGAACCCTACTACTGCAACTTCGATAACATATTTAGCTACGAGTACTACTCTTTCTGGAACAATTTCAGGGTTAACAGTTAACTATCCACGAATACTGGTTAATTCGTACAGAACTTCTTCATCTACTCACTTCGTTTTACATAATGCAGGGGCTTGGGTTGACTTTCAGGGTTCAATCACTCTAAACGGGAAAGGACATTATGGAATTGCAGATAACGGAGAAGGCGAAGTCCTCTATTCTTGCTTCTATACAGCTATAACTAGTTACTGTCCATCAACAATATCTAGAACTGTGCTTTCTTCAGGAATTGGTTCTACATTTGAACAACGATCTTCTTCACAATCAAATAGTATTGCAATAGGATCTACAACAAATCTAGGATCTTCTATTAATGCAATTACGCTTAGTGGTTTAATTACATACGAACCTGCGGGTACATCTGTTGAAATTGAAGTTAGTGTAGATGGAGGAAATTCGTGGATATCTGCTTCTCTTAATACCCAAATATCATTCACTAATGCAGGAAATCAAGTAAAATGGCGAGCATATCTAAATGGAACAAATAATACTGTTTCACCAGTACTTGATAGAGTTCAACTGACATATGTGTCTAGTTACTCTTCAAGTGGATATATTCGCGGTTACAAGTATCTAGGTACAACTGGAACTTCTCCAGTAGCAGCAAAAGTTTGGTGGAATTCAACAACTCCAGGTGGGTCATACTTCAATATGTATTTCCAGTTAGGATCGCAGTATACTGTTCAAACTCCTGGACAAACTATTTCATTATCTGGGACTAGTTCATACATTTATTTCTATATCTATTTCTACACTGGATCTGGTGGCACCTATACTCCAACTTTAGAAGATTTGAATATCCAAATATTTAGTCAAGCACCACAAAATGTGAAAATGGATATTGGAGATGATGGAAGTAATGAATGGCAAGAACAAGGTACTCTTCTTGGAATCAGAGATGTTAGTAACAATAACATTTTGAATGCGATTAATTCGCAAATTCCAGGTACTGGAGTTGGAACTATTACTATTCCAATTACACTTTCATCGACTGCGCCTGGACTTGTCAAAATTAATTCATTCCAACTAACCTACACCATGCAAACTGTAAATCTCGATATCATTTGGGATGAAGGCATGGTTCTTCATGAACGTAGTCAAGCCTACGAAGTAGTAACTAGACATGTTATTGGAGAAGGTGCTACTGGAATTTCTGGAGCAACTCTAGATTTCGTTGCATCTCCAAATTCTGACTCTCCATCTCTTACTTGGTCAGATACAGGCACCTTAATGGACGACGATCCAGCTGATTGGATTATTCCAATTCAACCAGGTCAAGAAGGTGGTACATATACAACAAATAATAACGGAATTTTTGAAATACACTGGAGATTTAGAGTAACAAGCGAATTCCCTGAACAGAATAATGTAGGGTTTAGAGTCACGTGCACAGATGACCAAGGATTGACACCTGCCATGTTGTCTGATACAGTAAACACTGGAATTATCGTGAATCAATCATATGGTCTAGGTTGGTTAGGGATTAGAGATGCAGAAGGAATAGTTACTAGCCAAAATCTAACAGATGGGGCTTGGATTTCTGCTGGGGAGACAATTTTCTTCCAAGGACAGATGTGGTTTTCAAACACTGAAGATACTCCATTAAATTCTGTATTTGATGTACAAATTGCTCAAAAAGGAGAACAGGGAGATTTCGTTCAATCTTCATGGAAAGACCAGAATAATCCAGATGGTTCATTTTTCATTAGTTTAACAGTGCCTGAAATTGACATACCAGGGGGAATTACTTACGAAGTTCAAACATACAATGAAAGGGACCCAACATTAGTTATTCCACCAGGTCCTGAGTCTCGACGTACATTCTTTATTGACGGTACATCACCAGAAATTACTCACAACATGCCAAAACAAGATGATTATGTTGCTGCAAGATACGATCAATCAATTATTATCGATGTAGAAGATGCTGTTGGAGATCCCAAAGAACTTACACTCCATTATTGGGTTGAGGCAGATCATGATATTAATCGAAATGGAATTGCAGATTCGGATGAATACGTAAATCGAAGTATGGTAAATTCAACAACAGCAGAAAATAAAAGATTCTTCACTACTATTGATGATAGTCGTAATCCAAACTTAGCATCCGTATCCTACTATGTAACAGGAAATGACCCCGCAGGTAATCTTCTAGAATCTGGAGAAGGACCTGGATTTTCTTCAGATCTTGCAACATACCGAACTAGAAAAGATATGGAGTCAGTATTTACTGGACTGCATTGGTCAGGACACAATGATGGAGATGCTATTTTCGCAGGAACAGAACAAATAATTACTACAGGCTTAGTTGATGCTAATGGTATTATTGATTTTGAGATTATTAGTTTGATTTTCGACTTTGAAGGTCCAGATCCAGAAAGAGATAAGCAATCTATTTCTTTTTCAGGTAGGAACAATACATTTTGGAGTGATTCAGAATACATAGAAATTCTACAAAATAGCGAAGCTACGACAATAAGTAATGATACGGGACTCCCATGGATTCTCATTGATTTCCGCTTTAAGGTATCATGGGATTGGCCAGATGAAGAGATTAGTGACTTAGCATTTGAATACAAACAGCTTGGAGCTAGTATGAGAAGAATTGAATTCGTTGACAGAACATTCCATGTAGAAAACGATCTGGTTCTTGATCCAACTAGTTACACAGTCACAGATGTTATGCATCCTCGAGTTGGCCCTATAGATAGTTCAACATCTATTAGAGCAGATGATAGAATTCAGTGGACTGGTCGGGTAGTGTATGAAAATTCTCAAACTCCTCCACCAAATAATCTGGGAATAGTTGTAGAGGTATTTGACGGAGTCCAAATGTGGTCAGACGGTAGCCTTACAGAAAATGGAGATTACATGGTAGAAGTCCCATTAAGCGCTGCTCCTACTCTTGCTTCAGCCGAAACTCGAACTTTCCTAACAGGAATTACAGGTATCCCAGGAAGGGGAGAAGATATGACTAGAAATTCAGTTTCAACCACGTTACAACTTAGCGTGGATCACACTCCACCTAGGGTAATCCATAGAATTCTCCCTGTAGACATTATTGATATTGGAATCCAACAAGACCTAACCGAAGTAAATGTTGCTTTCTTAGGAACTGAAGAATGTGTAAATGACCCGTCCGATCAACGATGTTCTGACCTAGCACAAGCTCCTCAACAAGTTCACTGGGTTATGAGAGATGGAACTACCACTATCGCCGCCGGATACTCTGTTCTCTCAATGGAACTACAGGATGACCTAATTCTTTGGACTGGAACTGTAGATTTAACTAGTGGAGGATTAGTTATTCCAAGAAGTGGATATATTGTTGGATTCTATATCACAGGTGAAGATGCGGCAGGAAATACATTCCCACAAACAAGCAATAGTGAAAGTGATCCTGTTCGGGAGCCAACTAATCTGGATAATGATTTAGATCTTGCTTGGGTCACGTTGGGCGCGGATAGAAGTCCAGAATTAAGAGCAATTAGATTAGACACAGACAAAGAACGTGTTAGCGTAGGGACTGATGTTGAATTACGTATGTATCTTACCAATTTAGGTGGTCCATTGAATGCCTCATTCGATGTATCTTTCTTCGCAGGTGATGCAACAGAACCATTCAATACCCAACGAATTGATAAAATTGAGGAAGGAGATACAATTTATATCGATACGATATGGGATGCTGAAGAAGGAATTGAAAGAATAAGAGTCGTTGTAGATTCAAGTAATGAAATCGATGAAATTGATGAACAAGATAATGCTATTTCTGTTGGAATCGACGTCGCATATGGATGGGGACTTGGTTGGATAGAACAAGCAAGACAAAATCCTCTGACAATTCTTCTTATCGTGATTGCTATGATTGTGGTTCCCACAGTAACTTACGTAAGTATTCGTCAAATGAATAAAGACGCAATGGATGATGATTTTGTTAATTTATTGTTTGAAGAAGATCAATATGAAGATGATGATGAATATGAAGATGATGAAGACGATGAAGAGGGATGGGAATAACTTCCTAATGGGTTGAACATTTTTTATTCAATTTAGGACGAGTGAATATGCCTGATTGGGATTTATTACATCCAAATGTAAGTCAAATTGTTGAAAAAAAAGGTTGGAATCCTACTCCTATTCAAAAATATTCTATTCCTGCAATAATTGAAGGAAATGATGTACTATTAATTGCTCCAACTGGGTCTGGAAAGACTGAAGCTGCGGCATTACCTCTCTTATCTATGGCAACTTCTGAAAAATGGGATGAAAGTTGTATTATTTACATCACTCCACTTCGTGCTCTAAATCGAGATATTGATCGAAGATTACCTGAATTGTTCGAACCATTAAATCTGAAAGTTGCCCTTCGACATGGTGATACCCCTAATTCAGAAAGACAACGACAATCGAGAAAACCTCCTCATCTTTGGATAACAACTCCTGAAACTCTACAAATTATGTTATTAGGTTCTAGACTACGTGAACATCTAAAAAAAATAAAAGCAATTATTGTAGATGAAGTACACGATCTTGCCGCTTCAGAAAGGGGTTCTCAACTTCTTCTTGCAATAGAAAGAATTCAAGCTTTATCTCCAAATAAAATTCAACGGATTGGATTATCTGCTACAGTTGGGAATCCTCAAGAAGTCGCAAAATGGTTGTCAGAGGATGCTCAAATTGTATACGGAGATGCACCTAGAGAAACAAAAATCAGAGTGCATGCCCCACTGCCTTCACCTGACGATAAGATATTGGCACTTGATTGGAGAACTAGTGCAGAATCGGTAGCATCTCTAAGACATATAACCAAATTAGTTGAAGATGAAAGTCCTGCACTAATCTTCGTCAATAGTAGAAATTCTGCAGAAACGGTTGCAATGAGAATGAGAGACATAAATCCAGATTTAGAAATTGGAGTACACCATGGCAGTTTAGCTTCTGAAACAAGAATGGATATGGAGAATCAATTACAAAATGGTGAATTAAATGCAATGATATGCACCAGTAGTATGGAATTAGGAATTGATGTAGGGAGTATCAAAAGAGTTCACCAAATTGAGAGTCCTCGTGCTGTAGATAGAATGTTACAACGAGTTGGAAGAGCAGAACATGTTCTTGGAGGGGTAGGAAGAGGAGATCTAGTAGCTTGGAAAATAGATGATATTGCAGAAGGTGCAGCAATAGCAAGAATGGCTAAATCAAAACAAATTGAACCAATTTCTTGGAGATATCATCCTAGAAGTGTTGCTACAAATCAATTAGTTCTATTGTCACTTCAAGAGGGATGGGTTCGATGTGATCAAGCTACATCATTATTGAGAAAAAGCCATTTATTTGATGGATGGAAACATGATGATACAATGGATCTTTTGCGTCTACTGGATGATAGAAGACTAGTAAGATTGGTTGAAAATTTTAAGGAGAGTGATCCTCTGAGATGGCCACCAAAATTATGGAAAAAATTGGTAGAATCAAGTGATGATGTACCTTCTGAAAGGCCTTCAATTGAAGAATTTGAACTGATGTCAGATAATAAACAACGAATACTAGTTGAGAAAATGAAAAAATTGGTCCCTAATGAATTGAAAGAAAATGGATGGTATGGACCGAGTGGAAAGGCAGCTGAAGTAAGAAACAGAGGTGTTTCAATGATTCCAGATTCTGAACGTTACCGAGTTAGAGATTCAGTGAGTAGACGGATAATTGGGACTCTCGATGAAGCATTTGTAATGGGAATTCAAGATGATGAAGCAGCAAATTTGTTTGTTATGGCTGGAAGAACATGGATGATTATTGATGCTGATCCTGAAGCAAGTGAACTAACTGTTATTCCAACCGCAATGAAGGCGGATGCTCCACTATGGTTTGGTGAACTACCACCAGTTCCTGAAGGAGTTGCAAGAGAAGTAGGAAGAATGAGAATACTTATTTCAAAGGAATTTGGGGGATTAGATTTTCCTCAGAAAAATGCAGCAGATCACTTAACAGGTGGACTGATTAATTCAACATTAGAAGAATATGATATTTCTCAAGAAGCAATGGAACGATTCTCCTCTTCTGTAATGGAACATCTAGAATCAACGGGATATATTCCTCATGCAGGATTTTGGACTCTTGAGTACCAAGCAGATGCTATTGTATTGAATACATGTCAAGGTACAAAAATCAACCAAACATTGTCTGATTTTCTTCAAGCAATGGCTTCAATGATTGATGGAAAAATGGGGAGAACAATTGTCGACCCATACAGAATCCATCTAATGGTTCCTGGATTAACAATCAAGCATATTGAAACTTGGTTATTAGAAACAAGTCCTGATTCAATAGAAACAATACTGAGAATGACTACTCCGAATAGTCGTGCTCTTCGCTCACGTGTAGTTGAAACTGCAAAAATAATGGGTGTGATTTCGAGGGGAATAGATCCTAGGAATGTAAATGTTAGAGGTATAATAAAAAGATACAAAAATACTCCTTTGATGATTGAAGCATTAGACAAATTGTTCCATGAAAGATTAGATATCTCTGGAACAGAAGATGTGTTAAGAGCGTTGCAACAGGACTATATCAAACTTGAAGCAACTCCCAGTGGCCCATTAGGAATCTCAGATAGAGCTCAAAAGGACTTACTATTGCCTAATTTTACTGATGAAGAAATTAGAACTCAGGTAGAAGAAAGACTATTGAATGAAAGAGTTGTTCAAATCTGTATGAATTGTGGAGATATAAGTAGAAGAAGAGTTGCAAAACTACCTGAAAGAACAGTGCAATGTAATTGTGGGGGTAGGCTAAAGGCTACATCTGTAGAGGCAATGGAAGAAAGATTGAGAGAATGGGTGAAAAGTCACGACCCGAAAGATAGAGACAGAATGATGAGAAATGCTGAGCTTGTTGCAGATAGAGGGCTTGATGCTGTTCTATGTCTAGTAGCTAGAGGAGTAGGAGAAAGAACTGCAATGAAAATCCTGTCAAGAAATGATCCAGGAAATAGAACACGATTACTTAGAGCAATACATGATGCAGAGATACAATATGCAAGAACTAGCAGATATTGGAAATAACAACAATAATTTCGTCTCTCCTTTAGAGAGTATTATGCTTCTAGGGGTAACAGGGCGAAATGCTGCCGGAAAGACGACTATCGTAGAATGGTTTGTCAATCAAGGGTGGGATGGTTGTTCTTGCTCTGATGCTATTAGACATTGGTTACGTGAAAATGACCAAGAAATTACTCGAGAAAATCTTACTCAAGGTGGAAGAACTCTTCGTTCTCAGGGAGGTGCTGGTGTATTAGCAGAAATGCTTCTAGATAGAATGGACCCAAAGCAAAATACAATTATTGATTCTATTCGGACGCCTGATGAAGTTCATGCACTAAGAATTAGAGATGATTTTCTACTTATCGATGTTAATGTTCCTCTGGATTTAAGATGGCAAAGAATGCAAGAAAGAGCAAGAGATGGAGATCCTATCGACTACGAATTTTTCCTTAAACAAGAGGATGCAGAGGCTATAGCAGAAAATTCTTCAGGTCAGGCGCTTATAGCTACAGCTGAACTTTCTGATATTGTAATTAACAACGATGGTACATTATCAGAACTCTATGAATCC
>DAPV01000031.1 GCA_002502625.1 Euryarchaeota archaeon UBA125 | reverse complement strand
AAACAAAGCGCTGCACTCCAAGTGGCACTGTTCAATGCGTTTGCAGTTAACAATTCATTTTCTTTAGTGATGTTTGGAATTGAAGCACTTTCTGCTGGTATGAATACTGCGTGTAAAGCCATTAATAGTGCTGAAATGAAGTAGATTAACCAAACTTCACTTTCATCATCCACCATCAATAGTGATAGCACTGCAATAGAAGAGAGTATATTCGCCCAGACCATTATTCGTTTCCGACTGAACCTATCTGCTAACATTCCTGTGAATATTTGAGGAAATGCCATTGAGAACATTCGGATAACAAACAATAATCCAATTCCTAATTCAGATCCAGTCAATGTATAAATTAAGACAAATAAGGCGACTGTGCTGAACCATTCTCCCAATAATGAGATAGCAAGTCCAATCCATAATCGTCGAAATGTTGAATTGTTTTTCAGGAGTTCAATGAAGCCTACTTCCCTTTGCAACTTGACGACATCTTGTTGCAACTCCATATGATTGGCGCGATGTCCTTTACCTATCATTTCTCGCTCTTGTCCAATGCCAATTGCTATTGATGTAGTTTCATTCGAACTTCTATGGATGACGACCGTTTAGTTTGGATTGACTTAGAAATGACGGGTTTAGATCCGATTGAAAATAAAATTATTGAGATTGCTACAATTGTTACAGATGGGCAACTCAATATTATTGCAGAAGGTCCAAATTTGGTTATTCATCAACCAGAGGAAGAATTGGAAAAGATGGATGAATGGAACGTTTCTCACCACACTGCAAATGGGCTAATTGAGATGGTTCGTGAATCTGAAATTGATTTATTATCTGCTGAATCTAAAACGATTGAATTTCTAAAAGAACATTGTATAGAAGGAAAATCACCACTTTGTGGTAATACAATAGGGCAAGATCGTCGTTTTCTTCGACAATATATGCCTACCATGCATTCGTTTTTCCATTATCGATCTGTTGATGTTACAACTGTCAAGATTCTGATGGATTTGTGGTATGAATCTCCACCATATCACAAGAATGATGGGCACAGAGCTCTAGATGATATTCGAATGAGCATAAAGGAATTGAGACATTATCGTAAACATGGATTTCGAACTAAAGAAGAATAGTAATTCTAGATTTACTTGAGTTCATCCCATCCGATTGGGACCCCTTTCTCATCAACTAGAACCACGTTAATTCCAACTCCAGTTCGATGAAAAGAAATTAGTTCTAATCCATGTATTCTATGTCCTGTAGAAGCTCTTCCAAGAATTTGCTTTTCTTCTCTAGATCTGCGAACTCTAGCCCAACCTCGCCTTCCACTTGAGTCGACATCATCAGCCCTTTGAGCGGCTTCTTCTGGTTGTAGAGGTCTTCTAACTCCATCAACTTCATCAAACCAAGGAAGAGGTCCTGATGGACTAAATTGAATTCCAAGAATCATGTCAATTCCACTTGTCCATTGAGCAGCGTCAGCATCAGCACTTGATGGAATTGCTACTGCATTTGGATGGGTATGCAACCAGTGAGTGAATCTACTTCCTCTCCCCCCACGTTCTTGAGAAAATATGTCGTCAACCCACTCTTCTGGAATGTGATGAACAGAGAATGAATCTCCTCTATTTACTAGATGTGGTTCTCCCAAAACCAAGCCTTCACCTTGGTGTAATTCTTCTCGATGATCTGAACCAATGAAGAAATCATGAATCTCCGGATTATGTGGTAAATTTTGATTCGGATCGAAACCAACTAAAATTTCATCAGGAAGTGATTGAAATGACCAATTTAATACAGTTTCCAGATGTTCTATTGGTAGTAGAATTAAGCCGACGTATCCGTCTTTCTGTTCAAATGATTGTCTATTATAGGCTACCGCGGCATCGATTATCCACGGTTCGACCATGATACCCCCACTCGCGAAGCACTAATGAGGCTTCAACCCCGCAAGCAGTTCGGTCATCGGCATGGCGAGGAAGAAGAAGAGCGGGTTTGGCAAGTTCATCGGGAGCCTTGGAGGCAATCCTTATGATCGCTTGATGGGTCAGTTTGACAGGACTGTAAAGCAGCATGAAGATGATGATAATGAGTTGGCTGATGAATTAGATAGATTTGTCAGAATCGCTAGACGAAGATTTGATGAGGGTGAAATTGATGATGAAGAACACGACCTTCTAATGGAAGAAGTTGAAGATGTTCATCCAACTGGAAAATCATACCCCCGTCTAGGAGATTCTGCAGATGAGTTCTATGATTCAGATGATGTCCCAGATGCCCCTGAATTAAAAATTGGAAAGAATGTCGATCTAGATGACTTACTTTCCAGTTCTGATAGATCTCAAGGCTCTTGGGGAACCAGTGAATATGATGAATACAGAGAGAGAATGGCAGCTGAATTCAAGCGTGAATCAGATGAAGCAATTGCGTCTGGAGACCATCAAATGATTACTGCTCAAGATCCAGGAGGCGGCCGAGTTTTCGGAGATGATGAAGATGAGGCTGAAGTTACCAAGAGGAAAATCATGGTTGAAGAAGGCATCATCGACGAAGAGGAAGAAGAAGAATCTGATGATGGAATTGAAGTTGATGAAGATGGAGTCGAATGGTGGGAAGATGAAGAAGGCCAATGGTGGTATCGTCCTCCTGACGAAGAAGATTGGTATGCCTACGAGGAGTGAATCCCATGGTCGATAGCGGCCGAACATTTGTAACCGGAGGAAGCGGTTTTATTGGAAAGGCAGTTATTTCCTCTGCAACTAGACCTGTACGAGCTCTAGTTCACAAGACGTCGATATCTACAGAAGAAATACAGTTAGTTCACGGTAACTTACTTGATTCAAAGTCACCCATGTTGTCTTGGTTAAATGATATAGATTCAATATTACATCTAGCTCGTCCTGCAGCGTCTACTGATAGACAAAGACGTCGTAAGGCAAAGCAAACTGCATTATCTGCAAAGCGTTTACTGAAGGCAAGAGAGGTTGCTAAAATTCCTGCCGTAGCCGTACATGGGTCACTCAGTTATGGTCATCGAGGAGACGAATTGGTATATCCTAACGATCCAATTTCTCCCGTTGGTTATGCAGAAGCATATGCAATTGGTGAAGCACCTTGGCGAGAGGTTATTGGAGAAAACGTAACTCTGGTACGAGCACCATGGGTTTTAGGTGCAGGTTCATGGTTTGAGTTACTCTACATGGGCGAATCAGTTCCAGTGTTTGAAGATGGGTCAATGTGGATGTCAATCGTTGATGTCAATGCCTTTGCTAATTGGTTATGGGAGTTAATGGATAAACCTCAAGCGGGTGTTTTACATCCTCCATTGCTTAGAAGATGCCGTCAAATTGATTTTGCTAATCTTATAGCAGAAATTCGTTCAATACCTCTAGAGAGATGGGACGAAAAAAGATTGAAAAGGTCTCTAGGTAAACAAGGATCTGCATCAGTTTTAGCTAGTTTGAGAATTGATGATGGACGAGAAAAATTGAGTGAATCTGAAGATAATGATGATGATTTAAGAGTTGTAATTCAATCTATTTTACGCTCATAGATATACAACGAATACTCTCCTAAATTCCAGAAGGGAGTAAACTGTAGTAACCGATCAATTCCATTGGCGATTTTACTTCTCAAAGAATTTTGAGGTGCCCATTGTTGTCTATACCATGCAGGATGAACAATGCAGAAACCCTTTCTTTTTCCTCGCGTAAGATAAGGTTTGAATGCACGATGAACAGTTCTTGAGGACGGACAGTACGATGGCAGATGTCTTGTAGGGCTGTAACCTCCCCACACTGACCCTAACCTCGCTAATGCCTTATGTGGACGTAAAGTAAGTAAATTCCAAAATATATCAAACATATACCATCTGTTGACAAATGTTAGTACTGCTCTACCACCAGGCTCTAACACATTAGCGATAGCTTTAGCAGCATTATCCAGATTATCAGTAGTATTCAATGCACCAAAGTATACAATCACAGTATCTACTGATGTAGTTCCAAGGAGTTCTGAAGCATCTTCAGCAGTACCTAGATGTGGCATAATCTTCCCATCTCCTCGAAAATCTGCTTTCTCCTTTACAATTTGATAAAAAGAGGGAGTTAGATCAATTCCATGAATTATTTCAACTCCGTTTTGATCAGCAAACCATTCCATATCTAATCCTGGACCATATCCTAACTCTAACATTTTTTTAGGTTGATATGACATTGTAATATCTCGAAATGTTTGACGTAAAGATTCTAAAACATGATTTTGTCCAGCACGTTTTTCAAAATCATATGCTTCTTTGTCATAGTAATTAGCGACTTGATCATGGTAGTCTGTATTTTTCATCCTTACACTTCCTTTCCGAGTTCTTGTATCCGATTTTCAATACGGGTTCGATGTGCATGTTCGTGACCTAAACAACGTGTTAATTCATACACCGTTTCTTCAGATTTAGAGCCTTGAGTTAATTCTTGGATACGTCTCTTACTTTCCCATCTTTCAGCAAGCGCTCCAGCTATAGGGAATCGCATGATATACCACCACCAAGGTACTTTTCCACCTTCAAATTCTATTTCATGAGAAGTTCTAAGTTTTGCATTAGGTAACATTTCTTTCCACCATGGATTTTCATCTAGTAATGATTTGAAGGAATGTCTACCCTTGATAGGAATCATCATTGCCATTTCACGTGCGGCATATTTTGACGGTCGTAATTCCAAATTCCGCTGATCTAGTACCATATTAGGACATATTCTCATACCACCTTGATGTTGATGCTGTAAATGAATTGCTAAGGCCCTTACTCTCCATAAATGACCTGCCTTCGCAATAATAAGAATGTCAACATCACCTTGATCATCGTTTACTCCTGCTGCAACTGAACCAGTGATTGCAACTCCTTCAACAGCAGAAGATCTGCATAGGATTGCCAAGGCTCCTTTGACTTCGTTAAGATGTTTCTTTGAGTTTAATCGCCTTTGATTAAGAATAATAGAATTTGGTGGGGCTATTTTTAGGTGCCACATTCCATCAGAAAATATGATTTCAGGAAAAGATGACAAGGCTAATTTCACTTCATTGATATCAGTATTTACCGATAGGTAACGGTGTACTTCTTCGGTTGAAAGCGTGTGTTCAAACACTGCTGCCCAAGTTAAGACTTCAATCAAAGCCTCACGCATTTAACCACCCCAATTGAACGATGTATGTGGTTCCTTCTGGTACTTCTATAATTTCAGGACATGTTGTGAGACAAATTACAGATGCAGAGGTAGGTAATCCAAGTATTCTATCTAATTCCTCGGAACCGTCTGATCCACTTATTCCTAAGTCTACTATCTTGATTATTTCCCATCCTTCGGGTACAGTTAGATTGACATCCTCTACTAGATAGGTATCTCCGATGTGTTGACGAGCGCTTAGATTGGGAAGTGAATCAGCAATGTCATGTGTTGCCATACGATTAGAATCGACCTCCCACAAAATGTGATGATCATTTCCTATGGAACTATGTGAAATAGGGCTCAATGGGGCTCCTAATGTTTCCATCGGATTATTTTCCCATGAAAATCGAGGATTCATTCCGCCTGTAACAACATGCGTGGCATTTACGACAACTATTGAATCGTGAATTGGATCCTCAGATGGGCCGAAACGAAAAGTTGGGACCTCGTATCTTAATCCAAGGGATATATCGTAACCTGCTAGTACTACTGCATTTTCTGGGATATCTGATTTTAATGTGGAATATTGTCCGATAAATTCCCATCGAAAATCTACTCTATTCTCTATTACTTCTCTTTCATCTAAGGTTTCGGTTAATGTATCGTATATTTGTATTGATGATAAAGCAAATAATATCACGAGACCAATTGAATAAATTTGCTTCGTTTGCTTACTAGATGTAGTTGGTAGAGGTTGTACTATACCTGAAATACCGATGATTATTAACGCCGTAAGCCAAGGAATATGGTAGCGCGCCCATCCAAAA
>DAPV01000068.1:22409-29838 GCA_002502625.1 Euryarchaeota archaeon UBA125 | reverse complement strand
ATCAAAGCACTTTGTGTACTTGAAGAATGGATGGAAGAAAAAACATTGAGAGAAATCGAAGAAGAATTTGATTCGCAACCCGGAGATGTAAGAACAAGAGTTGAACTAGCAGAATGGTTACTTTACTCTGCTCGAAGAATGTTAGTATCAGATGATGACGTTTTAGAAGAGGCATCTGAGGCAACTTCAATAGTTTCCGAATATATTTCAGAGATTCAAAAAAGAATTCGATACGGGTGTAAATCGGATATTCTAGGTCTTGTTGGTATTCGAAATGTAGGTAGAGTTCGTGCTAGAGAAATGAAAATAAGAGGACTTGAAACAATTTATGATGTCTCGGAAATGGGGCCTAGAGATCGTTCGAAATTAGAAGCACTAAGAGGATGGAGTCCTAAACTTGTAGAAAACATAATTACAAATGCACAACAAATAATTTTGAGAAAAAATAAGGTTATTTGAAGTCTAATAACCTAAGCGAACATCATGGAACCTGCGCAAATCCCATGGTTCCCAGCTTGGGGAATTGAATTTCAACATCCAGTGAAAGATTCGCAAAATCTAGTAAAAACTTGGTTGGAAATTAGACCATCAGGAAGATGGGTAATGATTTCTGGGGCAGTGGCTGTAAGTGAACGTCATCTTTGGGCAGTTTGGTCCCATGCTAGTAGAAATGAAATGATGGGAAGAATGGTCGCACGAACTATCGATACTGAATTTATCAGAATTCTATCAGGTACTCATCAAATTAGAGTTGCATTCGAACGAGCAGGTGTAAGAAATGGAGATGATCATGCATGGTTATTGTATCTCCCTAATCATCCTGGATTTGATGAATTTGGACAAGCAATATGTTATCCAGAAAAAGAAAATAAACAAGAAATTGAGGCAGCAAAAGCGATGACATGGTTGGAAGGAGATCTTTTGACTGCACGACCTTCTCCGAACTTAGAAAGTTTAAATCGACTAGGAATTGATGGAGATTTTTCATTTGAACAAATTGAATCTACAATCTTGGCATTTGCAGCATCCGCAGATATTTGAAATTTCAATCGAGAAACTCATAGAGTAGTCTCTCTTCCCAGTGATGATGCCGAAGTTCCATGGCCTTCGAAATTGTGTGACATGCGGAATCCCTTGTACACCGATGAACTACGTCGATTACAAAGGAAAGAGGTACTGTATCGCTTGTTGGACTGAAAAAACCAATCCTGATCATCCTGACTTAGAAGAAATGAGACAGAAAGTAAAGGATGCAGTAGATGTTTGGAAATGTGCAAAATGGACTCGTGAAGAAGGACCTCTACCAGAAGGTCCGTTATCGGTACGAACAGAATGATTTACGAATCCCCCTACCCTTTGCCGTCTCATGGGCTTCGTTCCTAACCAATTGAATGCTACCTTATGGGCAGAATTAGAACCTCTCTATGAAGACTTAGTTAGTCGTTCTTTAGATAGCATAGAGCAACTAGAAAACATGATCAATGATGAAAGCGAGCTTCGTGAATGGGTCTCTGAAGCAGGTTCTAGACTTTATGTCGCTATGACTTGTTCTACTGAAGATGATGACAAAAAAAATGCATATCTCGACTTTGTAGAAAATGTAGAACCAAAACTCTCTGCCATTGGAGATCGTCTTAATCGAAGAATCATGGATTCACCAATTTTAGACGAACTAGACCAAGACAAATTTGGAGTAATGATACGAGACATACGAGCAGATATTGAGATTTTCAGAGAAGAAAACATACCTCTTAGAACAGAATTAACAAAATTAGGACAACAGTATGAAGAAATTTGTGGATCAATGATGGTTTCATTCGATGGAGAAGAAAAAACCATGCAACAGATGGGAAAGTATCTGCAAGTCACCAATAGAGAAACAAGAGAAGATGCATGGAGAGTAGTCTGGGAGAGAAGATCAAAAGATGCTGACAAAATTGATGACTTATATGGAAAAATGCTCTCAATAAGACATCAAATTGCAATTAATGCAGGTTTTGAAAATTACCGAGACTATGCATTTGTTGCAAAACATAGATTCGACTACACTCCTGTCGATTGTGAAGATTTTCATGCAGCAGCAGAACAAGTCTGTGTCCCTTTGGGAAGAGTTCTAGATAAACAAAGAAAAGAGCTCTTGAAAGTCAATACCCTAAGACCATGGGATTTAGGAGTAGATGTATACGCAAGACCTCCTCTGAAACCATTCAATAATGTAGATGAAATGGTAGAAGGAACTTCAAAAATGTTCCATAAAATCAGCAATGAACTAGGAAGTATGTTTGATAGTTTAAGAGATGGTAAATCATTGGATTTAGATAGTCGTAAAGGAAAGGCACCCGGAGGATATCAAATTAGTTTTGATCGCATTAGAAGGCCGTTTATCTTCATGAATGCAACAGGATTACAGAGAGACTTAGAGACAATGGTACACGAGGCAGGACATGCATTTCATGCAATTTATTCAAGTGAATTACAGTTAATCGACCATAGAAATCCACCTATAGAATATGCAGAGGTAGCAGCAATGAGTATGGAACTCTTAGTACATCCTCACTTAGAAGAGTTCTATTCAAAGAAGGATGCTGATCGAGCAAGAAGAAATCATCTTGAAGGAATAGTTAGTCTTCTACCTTGGATTGCAACAATAGATGCTTTCCAGCATTGGGTGCATACAAATCCAGGTCATAGTAAAGAAGAACGAACAAAAATTTGGAGAAATTTACGTTCCAGATTTGGAGCAGATGTCGAATGGGATGGAATTGAAGAATTGAGAGATATCGGTTGGCATCGTCAATTACATTTGTTCACATATCCATTCTATTATATTGAATATGGAATTGCACAACTAGGTGCATTACAAATTTGGCTACAATCACTTGAATCCATTGAATTCGCTCTTGAGAATTATGCAGATTCCATGAAACTTGGAGGAAGTAAACCTCTACCTGAACTATTTAGTACAGCAAAACTGGAATTCTCATTCGATCCAAATACTGTTCGGAGTCTCATTGAAGCTGTTCAAGATAAACTTGCAGATTTACCTGCTTAATTAATCACGAATTCCTTCAGAAAGTACACTAATCACAGCATCACCCTCAGGTAAATTTGGACTATCAATAAGGCGCGCTACTCTACGACCACCCTTTGATTTCCTTAAGTAGAGTCGGAATGTACTTGCATGGCCAACGATATGTCCACCAATTGCTTTAGTTGGATCCCCCCACATTGTTCCTGGATTAGACATTACTTGGTTAGTGACCAATACTAATGCATTATGAACATCTGAAAGTTGTTTCAATTCCTTCAAATGTCGATTCAACTTCTGTTGACGTGGTGCAAGCATACCTCTTCCTACATATTCTGCTCTGAAATGACTAGTTAATGAGTCAACGATAATTAATTTGACCTCAATTGATTTTGACATGCGTTTAATTTCATCAACTAGAAGCATTTGATGTGCTGAATTGTATGCTCTAGCGACATGAATTCTTTCTAATGCATCTTCTGGATCCATACCTATAGCCTCAGCCATTTGTGCTATCCTTTCAGGACGAAATGTATCTTCTGTATCGATATAGAATACTTCTCCGGCTAATCCACCTTTATCCAATGGCAGTAGGGTATTCACTGCTAATTGATGTCCAATCTGAGTTTTACCACTACCAAATTCTCCGAATACTTCGCATATACTTTGAGTTTCAAATCCACCGCCCAGTAATTCATCGAGTGCACTTGAACCACTAGATAATTTGAGAACCTGCTTCCTTCTATCTAGTAATTTACTACCACTCAAAAATCCGCCGATATTTGCTAACTTCTTTGCACCCTGAATAATCTTTGAAGAGACTGCTTCACCAAGTTCTGCCTGTTCAGCTAACTCAGTTGGACTCATTACTGCAATTGCTAACAGGTCATCAAAACCTGCTTCTTTCAATTTCTCCGCAGTTGCTGGACCAACACCTGGGAGGTCCTCAATCGTCGCCTCCTCATCCTCTTCTATCTCGACCATTGGAATCTCTTCCTCTTCGCCGTCCATGTTCGTTTCGCTTTTTTTCTTACTTGCCATAGGTTTCCATCTCCTCTGATTCATTTCCAACTAATGTTCGGCAGTATATGAAGAAATGATGGAGGCCTTTTGAATTATTTAGATTGTATTTACACATCATATTGTACCAGTATGTTCTTTTTTCACTTTCAGTTCTAATTCAATTAATTCCGAAACTGTAGTTAGAACAACATCAATGCTGTCGTTTCCTGATTTACATTTTCATCATCAACTGCATCGCCGATAATCAAATTCCATCCTCCCGGCATTGGATTTTCTTCACTGTGCGTCCAAGTATATGATTGATCTTCTCCAATTACTTGAGTATGAGTTGCAATTAGTTCTCCAGAAGGATCGAATAATTGCCAAGTGATTTCCACATCATCGGGTGGAGGTAATGGAGCCACATTCTCTACATTTGTTAGACTTGAAGAAATTTCTAGTTTTATTGGATTTTGAATACTATTTATGTTCATTGAATCGATATGTAGATCTGCGGGTTCATCTACTCCTGTCGGACTTGTTTGATTTATGTGAAATGCTCCACCTAAAGATATACTAATCTCTTCATGTATGCTATTTCCTCCTGAATCATTAGCACCTGCTTTAGACATAAATCCCCCATATGATACATATTCTCTTGACAATATCTTAGAATCAGCTGCATTTGAAGAAATTCTCGATGACCCGTCTCCTGGTTCCAACCAATACTCTGTGATTGCTCCTCCTGACGAATCAGTACCAGTAAAATCAAAGAATACCTGCATTCCTTGTATTGACGTGCCATTATTCGCATCTTTGACAAAATGGACAATCCCTGGAGCTCCTTCCATGTCTACAGATATCTCAATGACTGAAGACTCTTCATCTCCTCCAATACATCCTGAAAATAGGAACGAGCAAGCCAACAATATCGCGATGAACTTGTCTCGCATGAAAAACGATACTGAAAGAGATAGATAAGACCCTCGATGAATAGAAAATGGTAGCGAGGGATGGATTTGAACCATCGGTCTCCGGGTTATGAGCCCGACGGGATAACCAGACTACCCCACCTCGCTACCTAGCCCGAATCTAGACACGTATAAGAAATCGATAGTTGAATATCGACGGGTTGATGGACTAGAAATGAAATTTCGTATTGATGACAGGCGACCTTCTTGTCCAGAATGCGATGATGGTCCTCCCAAATCGTATTGTAGAAGGCGATTTACGTGTTTCTGATGGCTCAATAAAAACCATCGCCGCTCAAGGAGGGTTGGTTCCTGAAACTCATGAATTGGTTATTGATGGTTCAGGACTACACCTATTACCCGGAGCCATAGACCCTCATGTCCACTTCCGAGACCCAGGTAATCCAGAAAAAGAAGATCTTGAGAGTGGAAGTAGAGCTGCAGCAGCTGGTGGTATCACAGCATTTCTAGATATGCCAAATACAATACCTAATGCAACAAAACTAACAGTACTCCAAGATAAATTTCGTAGGGCTGCAAGTAAATCGATAACTCATAGTGGATTCTTTATTGGAGCGACTCCTACCAATTTAGATGATTTAATCGAGGCTGTTGGGACACCTCAAAAACCCGATAACGCGGGAGTTTGCGGAATCAAGATTTTCATGGGCAGCAGCACAGGTGATTTACTTGTCCATGAACAGAAACATCTTGAGGAAATTTTTGAGAATACAGGAGGTATCATAGCAACACATGCTGAAGATGAAAATCGTCTCCAATCACGTATTGCTGAATTTAGTCATCGATCTGATATTGCTGCTCATGCAGAATGTAGAGATGTTGAATGTGCTCTATTGGCAACAAAACGGGCATCAGGTTTAGCCAAGGATTATGATCATCGTCTACATATTGTTCACCTAACGAGTGGAGTTGAAGCCGATTGGTTAGCTTCAAACAAAGGCAATCTAATTACCACAGAAGTTTGTGTTCAACACCTGACTTTCGATCAAAGTGATGTCGAGGAAAGAGGTGTTCGTTTACTAATGAATCCACCTATTCGCCATACTGAAGATAAAGACAAATTATGGGAACGCCTAAAAGATGGAACAATTGATTGTGTTGTTACTGATCATGCACCTCACACTTTGAAAGCAAAATCAGTTGGATATCCAAAAGCACCTGCTGGAATGCCAGGGGTTGAAACTTCATTGCCTCTAATGCTAACACATGCAATGGATGGGAAATGCAGTGTATCGGATGTCGTTCGTTGGATGTGTGAAGGACCAACTAAGGTATACAATATAGAAAATAAAGGCTCACTCATCGAAGGATATGATGGTGATTTGACACTTGTTGATTTAGAGACACGTCGAACGATTACAGATGCGGATACTTGGACCAAAGTTGGTTGGACCCCTTATTCTGGATTTGAACTCACTGGATTACCAATGTGGACCATCGTTGATGGAATCCCCGTACATAGTAGAACAAAGAATGGTTCATTCAAAGGAAACCCATTGGTTAAACCTGGTCAAACGGGTCGAAGTCTAAGATTCAGATGATTCAGCAACTGGTTCAGCACCACCATCCGAAGAAGTGGTAGAAGATTCCGTATCGTAATAATACGTTACAGGATCATCCTCGGGTAAATCTACAGTTACAACATGCGAAAGATTGTCTGTTAAGTGAACTGTCATTCCTGCAGAGGAAATTGAGTAGATATAATCACCCATAAAGATAGACCTCCGAATATCTGTATTCGAGTACCAGTATTCTTGGACACCATTTCCATATAAAGAGGAATGATCAACTTCCCCATGTGCTGTCAATGATTTATTTTCAATATCGACATTTACTAATTTCAACATCGAAACAAATTCATAACCATAGTAAGTATATGTTCTATCATTTTCTACAACCGTATCGTAAACCCAACGATGAGTAGAGAGAGGTACTGCAAGAAGATTTTCTGGAGCCCAATAGTTGAACGCCTTGTGCTCATATGTCGCCTCTGACCATGACCACGACCAACCACAAGAACGAATATCAGCACAATTATCATCTAAATATCCAGGAGATAATGATAGAGAATCAGCCAATCTTGGGTTCTCCAAATCACTAACGTCGAATAGACTAATCTGAGTTTGAGACCAATCGAGTCCAAATCCATCCTCTCCTGCAGGACCAATTCCAATCGTTAGAAGAAGTTCCTCATTCAAAGGATGGATGTAAGTAGAAACACCAGGCACCTCTAATTCTCCGAGAATTGTAGGGTTACTAGGGTCTGAAAGATCTATCGTCCACAACGGGTCGATATTACGGAAAGTTACAAGATAACCTATCTCACCAACAAAACGAGAACTCCAAATTCGCTCTCCGCAAGCAATATCATTGATCTCTCCAATCACATTTAGAGTACCTTCACCAT
>DAPV01000068.1:0-22002 GCA_002502625.1 Euryarchaeota archaeon UBA125 | reverse complement strand
TATAATTTCATCACTTTCTCCGGAAGCAACAGAATCAACTGCAACTGCAATATCTTCGATGACATCAACTGCAGCCATCCACCATCTACCCCAATTATCAGAAGTTGATGCAACCCGGATACTTCCATTGTATTCAGAAATAGAGAATTGATCTTGAACATCGCCCTTTACTCTACCGGAACCAATGTATTCAGTATTGGCTGGCTCAGAGATATCGAAAGCATGGATATTAGTCTCATCTTCATATGTATCATCTATACCCCAATACCACCACCATTCATTGACACGTTCTGCAAGAACCATCATGTTCCCAGATGCGTATACGTTAACCCATGATGATGCAATATGATCAACTTGTAACGTAGTCTCTTCCTCAAACAATCCAATCGTAGCAATAGTAGTGAAACCACGAGACATTACATCTTCTGCAGATGAAAATTCACTACAATCTCCCGCTGTAACTGCATGAGTGAAAACACCATCATTGGTCCTCTCATGTATCCGAGGAGAAAAGTCTTCCAAAGTCAAACCATCAACTAATTCACGATTATCATTAATCGCCTTAGTAACTGAACTATTCCAAATATCCATACGTTCGTATCGATCATTAATTTCCCAATAATTTGAAGGTAATTCTGGGTATGTAATAAGACCATCAATGTACATATCTGCATGAGTCACACTTCGAACCGTTTCATTCACTAATCTAGCTGTATGATAGTGGCCTTCGATGTAAATTTCTCGTTCAACTTCAGGAACACTGCGATTTGAAACGTCCACAACAGTATATTTTACCAAATTCGAAATCCTATAGTCGTAGTACCCCCATTCATTTGGTTCATCAAAGGCCATTAATTCTCTAAGAGGATCATCCGATTCAAGATTCGAATAATAAACTCTAGAAACGATTACTAAACGGTCTTCATCAATGAGCATTTCAGTAGGTGTTCCTTCAAGACTCATGTTAGAAAGCATCTCTAATTGACCAAACTCTGGAACTCCTAGAATGACTAATTTTCCATTATTCAAAAGGTAAATCCAACGACCATCAGTTTTCAAGAAATCAGCTTCATCTACTCCCTGTTCTTGATTATTCGTTCCAGAGAAATCGGTGCCAACAACCGGTTTTTCTGCTGAACTTGAATCAGTTGAACCAACCGAGGGGGAACTTATGGCCGTATCTCCATCATCAGAAGCCCCTTCTGCAATTCCCACATCCATGAAAGGCTCTGCTCGATAGAGATTCGTATCTGTCCAATGCCAATATGCATTCTGATCTAATGAAACTAGAGATTCTTCAAAGACTGCATTTCGAAGATCTTCTAGAAGGTTCGAGCATTCATCATATTGCATTAATGCTGGAGATGAGCGAGTTCTTTCACCTAAATCAAGTGAAGGATAATCGTCACCTGAATCGGTAATAGAATCTACCACATCATCGAATGCTTGTAGACATCCGGAAAGACCGCATGTTAACATGATAAATGTCAAAATAAACGCACTTAGACCTCTGTTCATATTATTTCCAATCAATGAAGCATTATGAAGCCCTTGGTTACACGTTTGTAATCAATTCAAAAAATAGACGAGGGGCAGGATTCGGACGCGGATTGAAGAACACCACCTACCTTTGGAGATTGAATACCATGGGAGCCGCGGACAGAGATGTGGATGCGCTCGCTGCTCAATTAGAAGAAGATGAGAAGATTCGTAACTCTGCAAAAACAGTCATTGAGACATGTATGCAATTAAGAGGGCATGAGAATCTCTTGATAATCACAGACCCCAATACTGCTGAGATTGGACAAGCACTTTACGAAGCCGGTTCTCTAATTTCTGATCGTGTTCTAATGGTAATGATGCCAAGTACTCATCGGCATGGGCAAGAGCCACCATCTCCTGTTGCAGATTTAATGAGGAGGCAACATGTTGTAATTGCAGCAACAAGATATTCTCTGACACATACTAGGGCAAGATTGGTCTCATCTAAGGATGGAGCACGTATTGCAACAATGCCCGGAGTATCTCGCTCTATGCTCATCGAAGGAGGAATGACAGCAGATTTCGATGAGTTGCAAAGTCATATTGCTAGTATGGCAAGAGTGTTGAGGAAACATAGGAACATTACAATCTCAAGTCAAGAAGGTGAGTCATTAGAATTTTCAATTGCAGGAAGATGGAATTTAGAAGATAATGGGATTTGTAATCGTCCAGGGCAAGTAACTAATCTACCAGCAGGTAAAATCTTTGCAGAAGTTAAACCCGAAAGTGTAACAGGTGTCTTAAAAATTAATGGTACTTGGGATTCAGTATCACTTTCTGAACCAATTTCTATACTTGTTGATGAAGGAAAGATTGTAGATATTCAAGGTTTGAATGAAGGAGTTTTGAATGAACAAATCTTAGAATTTATTGATGAACGAATCGACACAATCAAGATAATTGAATTCGGATTTGGAATGAACCCTAAAGCTAGAATTTCAGGAAGTGCTCTTGAAGATGAAAAGGTGCTAGGGAGTTGTTATATTGTACTTCAACAGCCTGCTACAAGACGAACTCATGAGCTTAGAGCAACCGGAATTCTAACAGATGCTACAGTGATTCTAGGAGATAAAACCCTAATCGAAAATGGCAAATTCAAAGAATGATCATATCAACTTGATTGAACATACTGGACAATGACGCCAATGATGTTCAACTCCAATTCCGCATGATGAACAGTAGACTCCAGTTTGAATTGTTGAGCGAATTCCAGGGAATCCTCCACCTCTGACTTTCCCATTTCCTGCTGGACGTGAAGGGGCTGAAGTCGACGGATTTGTGTCTCCAAACGTCGGTTGTCCTTGTGAAATCGAACCAAAGGTTGGATTGGTAGATTCCCCAAATGAGGGAGCGGGGGATGACGTTCTAGCCGAACCTATAGGGGCCCTTGCTGGAGCAAGTACAGGAGGCGAAGATTCTGATTCTGGAGGTGGTGAAGGATGATTAGGAGTTGCTGGTGATTGAGATTCAGCTGCTGCAAATGCTGAACCGAGAACATCTTCAGAGGGGCTAACTTGTTGTTCAACAGATTCTTCCTGAATATATTGGGTTGGTTCTGGTGATGACGAAAAGGCAGCAGCTAATTCATCTTGAACGAGAGGTGTTGATTTGTCCGGGAATTCTTCAGTTACTGCTTCTTGTATTTCCGATGATGTTTCAACTACTGCAACAGGCTCAGTAGAGGGAGTAGACTTAGGCAGGTCCTTAGGTGCCTCAATTACTTTCATAGCCACATTGGTAGTACCTAATACAGACAAGCCTCCAACTTCAAGTGTATTCTTAGCCTTGTTCAAAACTTGATCTAATTGATGATGTAATGCAATCAAACGAACTCTATTAGTATCAGGATCTCTAACCATTTCATCAAAGGCAGCTAAGTATAGATCAAGTTCCTTAATCCCCCCAATTGTATGCCCTACAGCAAACATTTTCAGTAATCTAAAAGGATCATTGAATGCATTTATTGCATTTTTTTCTTCTTCTGGTATATTTGGGTCACTTCCTTGATTTCCTTCTGAATCTTCTTGCCCAAGATAAAGTCGAAGCCCATCTGTCATTGTGAAAATCTCAAATGGCCCTGATAGAAGAAAGTAAATTTCTCCTGATTCACACTCTAGTCTCTCAGAAACTACATCAAAATCAAAGGAATCTGTCAACAATAGATCACTGGTAAGAGTTAGGAATTCGCCTAAACCATTGAGACGGTCTGTTGTGTTTAATCTCATAATTAATTCAGAGGTCTTGGTAACTCCGAAGTATGCAGATGTCTCATCGACATCTATTCCATCAGAAGGAAGAGATGCACCTTCAATATCGGCCTCGGTCATGTGCTCCCCCTATGTGCCTCGAACTATTCCACTTGAATCAATCTATGGAGAACCCCACTATCGAGCCGCATCAAGAATATACTTTGATTGATCTGCTGACCATCCATCTCCTCTTTGGAGACGTCTGAGTATTTCTCTATCTTCTGAACCAGAAGAAATCATTGACTTTGTATTTTCTAATGATGAAGAATATGCATCTTTCTCCTCATTTTTGAACAAACCATTCCAATCATTGGATTCAGAAACTGAAGAAGCTACCGTTTTCTTAACCTTATTAGTTGACTTTGCAACTTTAGTTGTCCTAACCTGACGTGTACGAATTTCCGAGTCATCAGTATTTGTTACCGCCGCAGTAGTTCTCCGTACTCGTTTTGTTGGTTGAGTAGACTTTCGAGGATCTATTCTCTTAGTACTTACCCTAGGAACCGAATCCACATCGACTGTTGGAGAAGTCCGACGAGTAGGAGCAGGGGACCTACTAGGGGGAGATGCATTCCTTGAGGGAGGTGGGCTCTTCTTGGTAGGCGGACCAGGTGATCTAGAAGGTGGACCTGCACGAGAAGGAGTAGAAACGGAAGGAGGACTATTTGATCTACTACTTGCCACAGAGGATCCACCAAGATTATCAGATAATGACGAATTATTCATTGGAACAAAATCATCATCATCATCATCATCATCGTACCAATCATCTTCATCATCATAATCGCTCCTTCCTGAAATAAATCTTAGAGTGATTACAATCAAGAGCAATATTCCAAGAATTCCTCCAGCCATAATTCCAATAGATGCATAATCAGTAGGCTCAGATTCACCTTGATTCGATGCTAATTGATCTGAAGTACAACCATTTGAATCTACAAATACTCCAGATGGACTGTCTGAACACTGATCATTGGAATCATAGACACCATCTCCATCTGTATCTGTCTTGTCGACATATGGACAACCGATTCCACCCTGACCACCGTTACCATCATTTCCATTTTCTACACCAGGTATGTCTGGGCATAAATCAGCATTAATTCCATCTGATTCATCACCAAAACCGTCTCCATCACGATCTCTCCATTGAGACGGTTCTGAAGGATAAGCGTCTGATGTTCCAATTGGAGGTACTGGGTTAACCGAATCAGGATCTGACCAACCATCGCCATCTCCATCTGGACAACCATCACGATCTTCAGTAGAGGTACCAGATACAGATGGACATTCATCTGATTCTACTCCTTCCAGATTATCTCCAAAACCATCGCCATCAGTGTCCAACCATTGCGTTGACTCCGTAGGGAAAGCATCGTCTTTGTCATCTATACCATCACCATCTGAATCAACACCTGCCAAAACACAACCTTCGTCATCTACAGCTGCTCCCAAGGTAGTTTCAGGACAAACATCTTGATCGTCAGTAATTCCATCCTGATCTGTATCTCGTTGATAATCAGCACATCCATTAGCATCTACAGAAGCACCTGAATTTGTATTAGAACATAAATCATCGATATCTCGAACACCGTCGTCATCTGCATCTGCATTGAGTTGTTCGTTACTACACCCATTTGAATCAACAGATACTCCTGAAGCAGTGTCCGGACAAAGGTCGACAGGGTTTAGTAATCCATCTTGGTCATCATCTCGTTGATCGAAAGAACACCCATTTTCATCAACAACAGCACCTGATTCTGTTTGAGGGCAAATATCATCTTCGTCTGCCACATTATCTGCATCCGCATCATCCATAGGAGCAGGACAACCGTCTCCACCTAATCCATTCAAAACACCTACAATACCTGGACATTGGTCACCTCCAACTTCCATCGGGAAATCTCCGAAACCATCTCCATCTTTGTCCCGCCATTGATTCGGATTATCTGGAAGAGCGTCTCCTGATTCAGAAGTCCTTAATCCAGTATTTTCATCAATTTCATATGAATAAAGATTAGAATGACCGTCACCATCTGAATCTAAACATCCAGTTCTATCAATTGATGAATTTCCATTTACAGTAGGACAATCATCACTCAAATTTGCTTGAGGTACCCATTGCCCAATTCCTCCAGAACGGGTTGAATTAAGTGCAGGATCATCCCAATTGTCGCCAAATCCGTCATTATCGGTATCATTCCATTGCCAAGTGTCTGTTGGGAAAGCATCTCTCAGGAACGCACCTATTGACGAATTATCACCAAAACCATCTCCATCGGAATCAGCCCATTGTTGATGGCAAACAGAACCACAAATGTTCTCTGAAGATGCATCATTAGGGGCCCAAGGCCACATATCTGCACCATCTTCAATCGTCCAAGCATCATCGTTAGCCGTGCTTGATGCTTCAGTAGGATCACTATATCCATCTCCATCACTATCAACACAACCTGCTCTGTCAAAACTACTCAATCCAAATAAGCCAGGACATTGATCACCATCTGGATCTGAATTATTATCCCCAACTCCATCATTATCAGCATCAACCCATTGTTTAGGATCAAATGGGAATTCATCGGCGCCATCCATTCCGCAACAATCAGGACCATGATTATCTAGTAATCCGTCACCATCCTGATCTCTGGCTTGCATCCAATTTGTAGGAGAAAGATCACCTGAAGCATAATCTCCTCCATTGTTGGACCAACCGTCTCCATCTGCATCACTACATCCCTTTCTATCAATATAAGAATGGCCAGCTGTAGCACATTCATCGGAATAATCTGACCAGCCATCATTATCAAAATCACTACAACCAATTTCTACAAACAAACTAGGTCCTGCATCTGAAGAACAATCATCGAAGGATGAAGAGACAGAATTGTCCCCAAAACCATCTCCATCATAATCTGACCATTGTCCGCCTTGATTTGGTAATTCATCAATCATATCGGGAATAAAGTCACGATCTGAATCAGTATCGAAATGAATTGCAACAGCATCATTGGTCCCAATAGACTTCCCGAGTAGGATGTAACCAATTCTACCATGGTGCTCTGCAATAGTACTAGCAAATCCAGCAGACGGATCTAATTGGATTTCAGAAATTACTCCAAAGGGAGTCTCAATTGAACCATCTAATCTTAATCCAATTCCCAAATCTGGATTAATTGTTCTTGAATCAACCTGATCTGAAAATAGTAAATTGGAACAATCAGGAGTGTTGTTTGAAACATTAACGAAAGTACATTTTACGAACGGAGAATCTCCGGCAGACATATTTCCTAGCATTGTGAAGTGAAATCCGTATCCCT
Source organism: Euryarchaeota archaeon UBA125 (assembly GCA_002502625.1). GTDB lineage: Archaea > Thermoplasmatota > Poseidoniia > Poseidoniales > Thalassarchaeaceae > MGIIb-N2. The sequence continues at coordinate 14,894 of DAPV01000068.1, read as the reverse complement.
GCTCCCAAATAGGCAAGAATCCAGTAGTGTCTGTCCAATTAAAAATTTCAATCGATTCATTGTACCAAGAATTCCAGTCTGAACTATTTTCAAGAATTAACTCTTGATAGGAACCGTAACCTGATGAATTAACAATAATCATCGGACTCTCATTGAGAAGCATCCTCGAAATAGGAGACAAACTAATTTGAGAACCTAAATCAAGACTCTCAACTTCTATTTGAGAAAAATTAGTTGTAGAACTAGTTGAAAAATGGTATTTCAAAAGATTAAGTTTAGATTCATTTCCAATATATCCCACAATCAGTTTGGGATCGGAATTGGAATCAATAACCTGAGCAGAAAAACCCAATCCTGCTGCTGACTGATCTGCAATTACATGAGTTTCCCATTGTGAACCATTCATTATTCCGGCTTTCAATGTTCTATCGTCTTTCCAAACAGTAATATTTCCTACTAACACAATCGGAGTACCATTTAATTGACCAAGGGAAGGTCCCGAACTTACTTCAAATCCGGTAGTAGTTTCTTCGGCAAATCGAAGAACTGAATTTCCTAACATAAAACTCATGTTTAATCCACCAAAATACGACCGAGGAGTGATAGTAGGTTGAGCACCTACACTTCCAGTTGATTCAACGGTATGAGTTGACACAACTATTCCAGATTCTTTGTAGGAACATACTGCACCATCATTACAGATTGAAAGTGCTAGAATTTGGCCTGCTTCTGTAACTCCATAAGCGGCTTCTCCAGTTCCAATCTTGGTTTGCTTCCAATCACTTGTTGATGTTGAAAGTTCATCTGGACGAGATAAAATCACAAATCCAGAATCTGTCTGAACCCCAATCGAACTGCGTCCTGGCCCATCGATATTCAAATCTAATTCAGAAAAGTTAGACTCACCAGCAAAGGGACCTTCGATAGAAACCTGTTCCCAGTCTAGATGCTCAAATACTGAAATTTGAAAATCATCAATCATTAGCCATTCTTCTTGTCCATCTCCGTCAAAATCCTCTGAACGAATAACATCGCTAATATCAGAATACGAGAAGACTCGTGGGGTTGTTGAAAGACCTGTGGAAGATCCCCAAAACAATACGAGATCTCCAGAAGGACCCGAACCAGGCCTTACAGCCCATACATCATCGAAGCCATCTCGGTCTACATCTCCTGCTGCTGCCATCTTATAGCCCATTTTCGAACCTGGTGATGGACCTTGAATTGATTGATTGAATACAGACGGGAATCCGTTTGGCCCTCCAAATAAAATTTGTATCGCACCATTTGAACCAGGACCTGCTGTATCGACATATGGCTCTCCAAATCCAAGGTCATTGTATCCATCACCATTTACATCTCCCAAAGATTCAACAGAATAACCTAGCAAAGTTCCCTGAAGAGTTCGACTCCATTCTGCACTAGGAGTAGTGGTATGACCTGTTGAACTGCCTGAATGAATCTCAACTTTCCCATATCCTGTCAAATCAAGAAGACCACCAGCAGAAGAAATTGCAAAGTCATCATATCCATCACCCTCAATATCACCCAATGCTTCTATCGCCCAACCATACTGAAGATTAGTTCCAGTTCCAGCTAAAGTAAGCGAAGATGATGAAGGCGCCTGTGACCCTCCATCAAACAGATGAATTCGACCAACTACGCTACCTGAACCTACTTCATCGGATGCTAAAACTGCCCAATCGTCATATCCATCATTATGAGTGTCCCCAATGAAAACTACTTTCGATCCAAACGATGCACCCGTAGTTGATGATTCAAAAGTCCAAAATGCTACAGAATCCAATCCGGATGAAGACCCAAGATGAAGGCGCGCACCACCATTACTAGAATTTACATAAGGCATACCAAAGAGAACATCATCACATCCATCTTGATTCATATCGCTTGAATCAAAGGAAATTTTAGAGTTTGAATCTAAAGTTTGTTGGAGAACGATATCAGGTGTTGGATTGAATCCACTAGTTCGCCCATAATGAACAACTAAAGATTGATTCATGAAAATAATATAATCAGATTTTCCATCACAATTGAAATCTCCAACTTTTGCTGAGGATTCATCTGCATCAATTACATGTATAGGAGTAGTAGTGATTCTTCCTTCTCTTCTTCCTTCTAGGCTTCGTACAAATTGTACTACAGTATCATTCTCTGATGAATAAGTAAGTTGAGCCTCTCCATCATCTGGAATTTCTTGATCTAATGGAGCACCTATCCATGGAGCTGCATCAATATTTGTGAAAGTCATGTTTGGCCAATCCATTGACCGAATCAAGCCTCCTGTCTCATGTAAAATACGTACTGTATCTCCGTAATGAGTGCGGGCATTGTATCCATCTACTACTGATTCAATTACAGACTCATGACGCCAAAACGTAGAATCATAAAATGAAGTCATAAGATATCCTGTATCTTCATCTATCCATAGAATGACATCAGATCCATTATCTACAATAGACAATTCTAATGGTCCTGCGACATTCCACCCTTCGGTAACTGTACGAACGTGCCAGTCTTCATAGTTCACATAATGCGGAGGGGCATCGAATGCAAATTTGAGGGAAGAGGCATCTGAATCTAGATATGCAATTCTAGCTCTATTCTGACTGTCTAAATCAATTGAGCATTCGGAGCCTACATCATTGCCGTTTCCATCATCAACAATTTTCCATTGAACTACACCTGTTTGATTCACATGGATATATTCCAAACTTCCAGTTGTACCATTGTATACGCAAGCATGTATTGCATCAAAGTGATCAATGATCATATCTATTCCTGAATAGTCGTCTGAATCTGATAGAGACGAAGAAATTTGTAACTCAATCATACTGGATAAATTTCTGGTCGCTAAAACATTCCAATCTTCACTCATATGTGTAATATCAGAACCTGCTAAACTTTCCCCCCATTCGTTAGACGGTAATGGTGCTTGGATGGTATCAAGGGGAGTGAATTCATCTTCTAGAGCTGTAGAAAAAGACGTCATTGGATAAAACAATGACAATAACATAAGGGCAACAAGAATTCTTGCTTTCACAATCTCACTCCCCTCGGTGCCGAAGCACCATTGCCCGTCAATAGGCCTCCCTACTCTAAAGGCTTCATATCTTTCGACCTGAAAGCGGTGCGATGAAGGACTAGATAACAATCGCCTAACCATGACAACCCTTCTTTGTTTACCAGGTATATGGCCTCAAATGAGTTGTCTGCAAGATTTTGAGTATATCATCGGAGTGGATTCAGGGGCAGATTTAGCATTGGAGTATGGGATTACTCCAGATTTAATAATTGGAGATTTAGATTCGGTAAACAAAGAAAATCACCCTGAAAAAAATTTAATTTTTGTTGAAGGCCAAGAAAATAATGACTTATCAAAAGCACTTCAACTATGTGCTGAAAAAGATTTGACAACAATATGTATTCTAGGATTTACTGGAAAAAGAAATGACCATGAATTAGCTAACTATGCAGCATTACATAATGCAAATGAGAATCTAGATATTCGAGTAGTTTTAGATGATATGATTATCCATAGAATCACAAATACAAATGATAGCAGTTACAATGTACCTACAGGGACAATAGTTTCCATCTTCTGTTTTGAAAATACACATGTGAAAACTACGGGACTGGAATGGAATTTAGATGAAGAGATTGGATTCTCATCAAGAGGACTCTCGAATAAAACAAATGAGGAGGAGTTTACTATCTCAGCGACTGGATCTGCGTTTGTCTTAATTCATATTTCATGACTCAAACTTTACCCAAATTCCTTCTATTCCATCCCACCAGTCCATTGAACCATCAGGGTGTTGTCTCCATATTACTCCTTGAGGATCGGTATATGTCGGCAATCCTTCTGCAACATCTTCAATCTCTCCATCTGCCATTGAAGATGCAGCAGCCTCCATGACTTCTTCGAGCCGAGGGGAATCTGAACCCCCACGAGTCAAGATTAGTCCTGCAAATATACCAAAAATAAGGCCGAATAAAATTCCTCCTCCTCCGATTGCTGCAGCAGATGCCTGTAGATTGAGGAACAGTGGTATTGCCTCATAATCTTCACCAGATGAACTTGAAGGCCAAGCGGTGTCGTCGCTAATATTTCCTAAAATAGGGTCACTAGCATCAACAGGAGGTAATCGAACAACATTCACACCCAAAGTAGTTGTCTGCATTTGAGGATTAGTGGCAGTTACTCGAACCTTGTGAACCCCTGGATCCCAAAGTCCACAATCTAAGTCCTTAACATCAGATTCAGAAGTTTCCTGATTTTTCGGATTAGTGATTAACCATGAAAATTCTAAATCAGTATCTGTTTGATTTTCTGCTGAAACAGCGACGACAGAACAACCTGTACCCATACGTTGATTCTGACCATTGACAAGAATAGAGAAATCAGGTGCAGGATGGTTTTCTATCGAGACTTCAAGAATAGTTGAGGCTCCAAAACCCAATTCGTTTGTGTACTGCAATGAAATTGAATATGTTGCTGCAGGCCATGATGAACAATCAATAGGAGCGGTTTCATTGAGGACTTGCCAAGGAACACCTGTAAGAGATACAACTCCTAGAGCATCATATTGCTCTCCAACATCATCAGAAAAGAAGCGAAGAATCTTGCACTCATCGCCAGTAAATATCGTCTCAGCCGATTGTAATTCCAATCCCAATGTAGGTGGGGAAAGTGCAGTTGTTAAATCGAATGTTCCTAAATCAACTTCTTCAGTAATAATTTCTAATCCATGATCCCAAATTAGCATTCTGAGATTATAATCTCCATCTTCCCATGCATAGATGTCGATGGAACCGAACTTCATTTCACCTGCAGTGAGAGTCAAATTCTCCCAAAATGGAATCACCAATCGATCTGTCTCAACAATGACTTGAACTCCTACATGGCTATCTTGAGTTGAATTAATCGCAAAGATAGTACTCAACATATCTGGGAAACCATCACTGTCCATATCCATTGCATCTACTCTTCTTTCTTCAAGACCAATTCCTGATTCTGCACTAACTGTTAAGGTTGCTAATGGTAGTAATAAAAATATAGAGAACAGAATGAGAATATTTTGCCGCATCAAGACTCACCTCCTCTTCTAACTACCATCATTCCAAGAATGGTAATTAAGAAAATCCCAATTGGAATAATGTAAGTAAACATAGCAGCGGTAGGATTTGATGCCATCAACATGTATTGAGAATTTATGAATCCGAAACTATCTGAATAGCCATCTCCATTTGCATCAGGACAGCCTTGTAAATCAATGGTCGATTCTCCAGAGACTTCGGGACAATCATCGCGAAGGGAACCAATTCCATTGTCTCCGAATCCATCGCCATCAAGGTCCGACCATTGTACTCTATTTTGGGGGAATGCATCCGCAGTTCCATTAGGACTAGCACCCCAACTATCATCTGGATCGCTGAAACCATCTCCGTCTAGATCAGGGCAGCCTAGTCTATCGAGAAGACTAATCCCATCAGCTAAGGAAGCCTCGGGACATGAATCTGGCATATTGCCCCAAATGTTGTCTCCATATCCGTCGCCGTCTGCATCAAACCATTGAGTAACGTCCATTGGGAAGCGGTCTCCTAAATCACTCCATCCATCTCCGTCTGTATCTGTACATCCAAAACGATCTTCTGTACTTGTTCCTGGAGTTTCCTTACAACGATCGGGATCTGTTCCTACTGGTTCATCTCCATATCCATCACCATCGAAATCTCTCCATTGACTAGCATCATCGGGAAATGCATCTGCTAAACCGGCAGGATGTGGTAGCCATCCAGCCTGAATTTGAGGGTCACTTGCACCGTCTCCATCACCATCTGGACAACCCCATCTATCAATGGTAGAACTACCAGTTGTAGCAGGACAAGCATCTGGGCGCCATGCTCCTTCCTCATTATTATCTCCAAAACCGTCTCCATCAGTATCTGCCCATTGAGATGATTGATCATTGAAAGCATCAGCAAATCCTTCAGGATGTGCAGGCCAATTAGCATCAGAATTACTGTATCCATCGCCATCAGCATCTGGACAGCCGAATCGATCCATTGTGGAGGTTCCTGCTCGATCATTACAAGAATCAGCTTCAAATCCTGATGAATTATCTCCAAATCCATCAGAATCGGAATCAACCCACTGGCTTGGTTCATTCGGGAATGCATCAATTTGTGTTGCTGCGGGATTCTGATTATCTCCCCAGCCGTCTCCATCAGAATCTAACCATTGAGTTGGATTATCAGGGAATGCATCCGGATTGGTTCCTTCAGAATTATCTCCGAATCCATCTAGATCTCTATCAGACCATTGGGTAGAATCTCCAGGGAATGCATCAGACCCATTTTCTGCTTTCCATGACTCATCGGGATTAGACCACCCATCTCCGTCCGAATCGGGGCAACCCAATCGATCTTCAAAAGATTGTCCGGCCCGAGTTGGGCAAGCATCAGGCTGTGTTGCGCCTACATACCAAACACCTAATCCATTGATTGCACGACTCTCATTCCATGAAGGGTCATCCCAATTGTCTCCATAACCATCAGAATCAAAATCAGACCATTGAGTTGAATCGGTATCAAAAGCATCGGCTCCATCTGAAATATTCCATGACTGAGTTGCGTAAAGTGCATTAGGATCTGGATCTGACCAACCATCTAAATCTGAATCTCTGCAACCAAATCTATCTTCATCAGAGTTTCCAAAAACTGTGGGACAAGAATCGGGAAGATTTGCAGGTGCAGGATTATCCCCATATCCATCACCATCAACATCATTCCATTGAGTGCCATCCGAAGGGAAACGATCTCCAGTATCAGACCAACCATCAGAATCACTATCTGGACAGCCTTTTCTGTCTTCAGTTGAACTTCCTTCTGTAGAATCACAATCATCATCTCGATCTGCAAAACCGTCAGAATCAGAATCTCGATCATATTGATCGATAGTTCCAGTTACAGAATAATCAAAATCATCACGAGCACATGTAGACTTTGATTTAACCATAATATACCATGTTGTAGAACCAGAGTGAGAACCCCATTCAGAAGCTGAAGGGTTCACATTTACAGTAATCGAAGTCGAACCGCTGCTTCCAAAATCTTGGTCAAATCTACTCTCACCTCGTTCAGGAACTCCATTAACAAAATTCGCATCCCAAACCTGAACTTTTCCTTCCCAATGATCTGTTCCAAAACATCCAAACAAATCAAAACCATAGTCACCGGTAGGTGAACTAACAAAAATTTCTAATTTATCTCCAGATACTATATCGATAGTCCACCAATCTTGGACATCACCTTCAGCATTTACTGAATCAGATGAACTACTACCATCTGTTAATACATTAGCAGTAGACCAATCGTCATCTGCTGTAACACTAGGAAGTAAAGAAATGAATAAACAAAAAATGATGGCAGTAGACAGAAATCGACGCGAAATAGACCCTTGATTTGGGGCCGAGGTGAAAGACCGCCCGCGCTCCATCGCAATTGGAGTCATACATTACGTGTAAATCAATTGCGTTGAATAGAATAGGAATAAATTAAGAATTTAGACGTTTTTCGGAATGATTCAAAGCAAAGGACCCTGCCCTTTGATTCATGGCAGATGCATTACCGGTCCATGTGACTGTAGTAATTCCTACGCGAAATGAAGAAGCGGCAATCGTTGACACAATACGTTCTGTGCCCAATGATGGCTGGTGTGAAAAACTAGATTTCTTAATTATTGATGGTAATTCTACAGATAAGACTAGAGAATTAGCAGAACAAGAAGGAGCTACCGTATATCTTGAGCCAAGGAAAGGATATGGAAGAGCATATCGAACAGGATTTGCAATGGCTCCCGGAGAAATAATTGTCACGATGGATGCAGATTGTACTTACCCAGGAGAAGAAGTACCTGGACTAGTAAAGAAATTGTTAGAAGAAGATCTATCTTGGATTACCTGTGACAGATTAAGAAGAGCAGAAAAAGGAGCGATGTCTGGGCTTCATGGTTTTGGAAATTGGGTACTTTCTACCACTGCGAGATTCCTATATTGGTACGGAGTCCACGATTCTCAAAGTGGGATGTGGGTTTTCCAAAAATCAATTCTTGAAGACTCACGTATCAAACCAACTAACGATGGAATGCCTCTTTCTCAAGAATTCAAAATTCGAGCTAGAAGATACTTGGGAAAGAAAAAAGCAATAGAAATCAGTGTTCCTTACAGAGTTCGTGTTGGAGATGCTGAAATCAACACTTGGGGGGATGGAAGAAAAAATCTACTATTCCTTTTCAGTATGAGATTAGGATTAGCAAAAGCAAAGACTCCATGGGGTCCGAAATCAGACTGAATCCCAGTCTAAATCTGAACCTCTAATCTTATCTGATTCTTCATCTTTATTTTCGATTTCTGGATCTAGAATGGGCTTGTTTTCAGTATTTAATTCTGCATCAACTTCACTAGTTGCATCCAATGATTGCGTAGAATTAGACGGGACACTACTCCATGATTCTATCAAATCTAAATCTCTCTGCAAATTTCTTCTTCGATTTAGTAAGAAAGTCCCTCCAACAATAGCTAACATGACAATTATTGCCAGAATAATACTTCCCAAATCTTCTGAAATAGATGCAAAGAGACCATCTGAATCGATAGGACCTTTCACTTCTATTTGCTCTGAAATTGGCAACGAAACAGAGTCCCCATCAGTAGCCCATACCTCAATTTTTGCATATCCGGTTCCAAGAGGAGACCATGAAGTTGAGCCCGTCCAAATTCCATCTCCTGCTTTGGCATCCATGCCAGATCCGTTATCATTTAGTTGGAAAATTTCCCCCATACCATTCATTGCAATTCTAGCTTGAATCTGATTTGTAGTACCGTCAGGGTCGTCTAAAATTACAGATATTGCCATTTCATATGATTCATCTGCAACAAAATCTGATGGCTCATACATCAAATCACTAAGTCTTGGAGAACTAGAAAGTGAGGTGATATTAACGCTAGCAGTACTAATCCCACCTCGTTGATCAATTACAGTTAGATGAATTAGGTGAAGACCAGGAGTTGGTTTGTATGTGAAATTAGGCATTGTGGAAACAACCGTTCCACTTGGTGAGTCAATTCTCCATTCAAATCTAAAAATATCATTATCATAATCATAAGAATCTGCACCAATTACTTCGATTACTTCCCCAGGAGGTATTGAGGTGCCTTCAGAAATATTGGCAATCACTGCAAATGGATCAGAAGGAAGAACTTGAAGTGACTGAGTATGCACTCTAGATAAACCATTTTCATCAGTTAATGTAACTGTGAGAACATGTTCTCCAGCAGACATATAATCATTATACCAAAAGTCGGTTGTCCCATTTTCAACCATAGGTTCAGATTCAAGATCGCTAGTGATTGTAACATTAAATGAGTCTCCATCTGGGTCATAGGATTGGCGGAAATCAAACAGAATTGGAGCATCGCTATTCACTACAGCACCAGGGTCGGGTGAATCTAAGATTAAGAGAGGAGCACTAGCAGATACGTCAATTCTTATGGTGCTCTGAGCAATTTGACCAGACCCATCATCAACAGTCAAAGTCACATCATGAATACCAGCTGGTAAGCGTGAATCCAGAATCCATCCACTTCCCAAAGGATCAACAAACTGATTTGAGGTCCAGAGTACACTAACTAAGTCACTAGAACCAATATATGGATTACAGAGAATTTGAGATGAGGCATCTTCAACTGAATCACAAGATAAGTCCCAGTCTCCAGAACCGGAGGATTCGAATCGAATGAGGTCTGAAGAATCAGTAGAATATCCTGTAGAAGGAGAAGATATTGTTGCTATAGGTACAGAATTATTCACAATTAATAGGATAGTAAGTAATGATTCAGAACCAGAATGAGAAGAATCAGAATCACCTACTCCCAAAGTGATTGTATGAGCACCAGGAGACAAATGACCGATCCATACTCCTTCAGGTGGAGCGTCTTGGCTATTGTGAAGATGTGAAGAACGAGAATCTAATTCACCATCAATACTAGAATAGAATCGATAAGTGATTTGATCACCCTCAGGATCTACAGTACCTCTAGCATCCAGTGTAACTTCAGATGATGAGAGATTACTTTCTCTAGACACTTGAAGATCTGGAGTAGGCAACTCATTGTATAATTCAACAGACCAAGAATAAGTCAAGGGAGTATTCAATCCATCTCCAATTACAAAAGTCAAGTCAAAAACAGCATTTGGAGAATCTTCGAACGATACATTGTATTCTAGAGGACAATTTGGAGTTGAACAATCTCCTGGATCATCAGCCCATTCAGAAAAGGAGACATCTAAACTAGTCTGAAACGGTTGATTTTCAGGATCTACAGAAGCACTTGCATTTACATGAAGTACTTGAGTTCTAGAAAGTAGAATTCTATTCGTAACATCTGCAAGAGGAGTTAGTACAACAGAAATTGATGGTGGTAGATTTGTTAATTCGACCCTCCTAGTCTCAGTTGCGCAATTATTGGAAATATCACAGACTTCCAAAGTGATATCATGAGTTCCATCGGATAAACATCCAGAACTCTGATTATTTGCAATGAAAAACGATTTGTTATTCTCACTACCTACTCCTTGAAGACAAGAATCAATAAGACTTCCATCCAAACTACTATTCCAAGAATAAGTTAATTCTTGATTTTCCAAATCCCAAGTTTCTGATGCATTGAAAATCACCTCCCCCCCAGAAGGAAACAATTGTTCGTCCATCGGAGTTGACCAAAGAATTAGAGGTGGTTGATCAGGTAATTGGATTTCACAGATTGATGTTTTATCGGAGTTTAGTTGCTCAGGGCCAGTATCATTTCGAGTTGAAGAATATTCACACCCAGTCCAAAACTGATTAACGTTAGTTGTTCCTTGTGAAGTAGTTCTAGTTCCAACAAATGGCCCAATTACAGAGTTCCCTACATAAGGAAGAATATGTTGAACTGGATTCTCAATTTGATCGAATGTTAGATTTACTACAGAATATGGTAACCCAAATCCATTTTGATTTACAGCCCAAACATGTATTGTCCACATCACATCAAATTGAGCAACTCCTGCCTGATTAAGAGAAGGGGGGGTGCCAGATGAAATCCATTGGACTAAATTTGTCTGTGACAATCCAGGTTGAGTTAGTTGCAGACCACTTGCATCAGGGGCATCAACAAAAGAAACTTGAGAAGATTGAACCGTGAAACTACCACTACATGAAGAATAATCAGGTGAACGAATTGTTAGGTTTTCATGATTCGTTAACAAAAGACAATTTTGGCCAGAAAGAATGGAATTATTCAGATAAGAATTCAAACCTGCAGAACCCGAACCTGACCAAATTATACCAGTATGGTTTCCATTGAGAATCAGATTGTTAATAATGGCATCAGAAGACGTAATTGCAACAGCTTGAGAAGATGTTTCATCCTGATAAATACTCATTCCATTGATAGTAACAACTCCTGAAGACGAAATTCCTGAATTATCGATTTGTAGCGCTGGACCAACACCTACAGGGAGAGAAATTGAATGGTTTTCTAAAACCAGATCTATACTATCTAATGCCATCACACCACCCTGAGCATCATCAATACTAGAACAAGTTCGACATGTTACATCCTTTGTACTTGCAGTACGAGTATTTGATTCCTGATACAGGAAACCTACGCCTTCAGAAATCTCTGTAGCACTTGCTCCATTCCGAGTTGATGAGGCATTTACAAGCAACACATTACTTGAATCATAAACAAATACTCCATTTAGCCCATTATCTGATGATTCAATACCTTCTATCTCAGGATGAGATTCTTGAATATGTAAGCCAATACCTGAATTATTGTGAACATTCCAATTGGAACCACGAAGACTCGATTTCATCAAATGAATTCCTGTACCTATAGAACCAGAAACCTCAAGATCATCAATTGTTGGAGCCCAATTAGCTGAACGAAGATAAAAACCAGATTGTAGAGGTATATCATTAGATGAAGAATCACCTGAATTTCTAATAATTAATCCGTTTATTGTTGTAGATGGCCCCATCATATATCCTCTAAATCCAATACAATCGTTTTCTTCTATCAAACCATTTTCAATATAAACTCCGGATGTATTGATGTTCAATGCAGCTGTACATTGACCTGGAGCCTTAGAATTCGGGCCACCAGTCCCCCTCAATACAAGGTTCTCAAATTGAGCATTCATTGGAATATTACTATACAATGAATGATTGTACCTTTCGACAAATATTCCCACATACATTGAATTCTCAACTGTCAAATCACGGAATGTAGGACGAGTAATACTAGATTCAGTAATATGTCGAACATATACTCCGTGATCGGATCTATTTATTGAGACATTTTCAAACAAAAGAATTGAGTCTTCGACCCAAATACCTGTAGCAATAGATTGGGTTGCTAATGTAATATTATGAATATACACATCACGAATCAACCCTCCTGAACCGCCCCATACATTGATTCCTCTAGTAATTGCATCATTAACATGAAGACCAGTAATTACCGGAGCAGAACTAGCACCTACAGAGAGTCCTATTCCATATCTCCAAGTGTTCGAAAATCCATGTAAATCTTGACCTGCTTCATTGACATGGAGATTTTTGATTACAGGAGTTGCAGAACTAAACAAATCCACTCCAACATAATCTGGATCTAATATTGTCAAATTGTCTAATAATGGATTACTGCCATAAATTGTAACACCAAAATCTGAATTATCAATCGTCAGATTTCGAATCACTGAGCCGATATTATTTGAGGTAGTATTGAATTGAAGACCTTCGTGAGACTGAGTTGAAATTCCTGACATCATAACAACAGGGGCTGTTTCTTCGCCTAATACCGTTAGTCTTCCTTCGACATACAATCTAGAACCAATGGACATTTCTATTGATGTCCCAGCAAGTACCCTCAATTCATCTGATGACTGTACTGTATAAGATGATTGAAGTTGAACAACTCCGCTCCAAGTTGTTACTGCTTTTGAAGTTGTAACAGAATTGAAATCTTCATTCTCTTGAAGATGAGAAAATGAGGAGATAACTGATGATGTCGAAGCCATCAGAAGTAGGACAACAAGAAGTGATGCCCGCCGGTGCATATATCGTTACCATTTCGGAACACGAATCAACCCTGCGGTCTCCTGTTCAAATAAATTGCAAAGAACGGATAGTTCAAAGGTGACCCCGCTCCCCGTTATGTTGAGAGAAGATGGGAACGGCCTTTATCCTCATAAAAACAGTTCCAGGTATGGAACGAGATGTATACCTTACATTGAGTGATTTAGAATGTGTTCTTGAAGTCCATGTGCTATATGGAGAACATGATTTAATCGCTAGAATTGGTGCCAAAAATTCTTCAGAACTCGCAACAATACTATTGAGTACATTCAGGACAATAAAAGGTATCAGAGATACAGAGACACTAATCACAGTTGATTACTAGGGGGAGAAAAAATGGCAGTAGGATTCGTACTTATTACCACAGAAACTGGAAAAGAAACTCAAGTTAGGGAAGCCATCGGAAATATCGCAATGGTAGAACAAAGATGGGGTATTTTCGGAGAGTTTGACGTCTTAGTGAAAGTTGTAGCTGATGATGAAGTTGAATTGACACGTTGTATAATGGAAGAAATTAGAATTATCGATGGGATTTTAGATACTCGAACATTAATTGGTTCACAAATCTGATGTTATCAATCGATGAGCTTCTGTTAAAAGTTGATCCGCAACATTTCTGCAACCTGAAATGAGGTGGAGATGGACTGACTCTCGTAACGCATTAATAGCATTATTATGGTCAATTCTTGCAATTATTCTCCACCTAGATGCCATTAAACGACGACCTGAGGTGGTATGTTCAGGTAAAGGGAAAAGTCTTGATCTTTCGAATGTAGCAATTAATGCTGGTGAGAGTTGGCTTTGGGAATCTATCAATGAATGTAAAAGCCTACATCTTTCTACAATATCTGGTTCAGCTTCTATTCTAGCTGCTAGTAACATAATTTCTGATTCATCTGCATTAATACAATCTAAACGGAGGCGAAGTCGACGAACGATAGGATCTCTTGGACCTGCAATTGATATCAATCGATCGAATACTTTTGTTGCTTCGATAATTGAATTACAAGCCAAATGAACTCTGAAACGAGAAATGGCACATGCAATTCTTGCCGGAGGAGTTAATTCATGGTCGGTAGGTAATTTACGCTCAAATTGATCTAACTCATCAAGTAACATTTTAGCTTCATCTATTTCCCAATAACCAGGCATATGATCATCTATTTTACGAACGATAGAAGATAATCCATATCTGAGTCTGCCTTCATCATCCATTTCTGAAAGTGCAAGTTTTTCCTCTTCATTTGCTTCTTGTAAATTTCCATCAATCCTCAGTAATTGAGAATTAAACAAACGTTTCTCGGGGCTATTCTCTAACTTCGAAATATGATCTGATGCTATATCTAATTCAGCCCTATCTAAAGCAATTCTTACTGCTGCAGAACGTAGAGATGAATTATCAGGATGTTGTTGTAATGCTTCTTCAACTAGAATGGCTGCTGCTGCTGGAATTTCTTCGTAAATAGAATCTAAAGAGGATAAAAGTAGAGATGGAAATTCAGAATCTCTTGCACCTATCCTATGGTGCAACTCAATTCTACGAGCTCTTGCACCTTTACGTAACGACCACCAATTTGCCAAGTGGGAATGATGATCTTGTTTGTCTATTGCAGTCCACGATTCTTTTCTTACATTTTCAATCAAATGCTGACCTTCCATGGTTGCAGAATGCCATCTAATAAGTGCTCGA
>DAPV01000045.1 GCA_002502625.1 Euryarchaeota archaeon UBA125 | reverse complement strand
AATATTGGAGAAATAGATGGCACTGCACTTGTGACTTTCGTGGCAGAAAAATCAGATGGAACTCAAACTAAGATAAATATTGACCCATTAGAAATCGATATTGTTGAAGATCAACGTGAAACGGTAGACATAGATTGGACTCCACAAAATACCGGACGCTTCACTATTCTTGTTCTACTAAATGGAGAATTATCCGCGACTGGAGAAAGTATTGAGATAGTTGAACCTACAAATCAAGGACTATTATCAGGTGATGATATTGGATTTACAGTGGTAATTGGTCTGATGTTTGTATTATTATTTGGAATACTAGTGGCTGTTGTGATGATTGCTATTCGTTCTACTGGAGGAGATGATTGGGACGAATACGATGAAGAAATGTGGGATCAGACAGAAGAATACGAAATCGAAGAAGCCAGAGAAAAAGATAAAGAAATGAAAAATACGCTTGCTGAATCAACAAATAATGATAATTATGACACATCTGGTGGAGACCCTCGATTGACTGGAATGGATTCTGAAACATACCAATACTGGGCTCAACAGGGGTATAGTCATGAACAAATTGTAGATTGGTGGAAAGAAGCAAATTCTAGTAATTAGTTTGTAAATTCATTCAAGAATTCCCAAATTAGAACGTAAGTGTATGTTCCATCTACTCTATCTGGCCAAGTATGTTCTTGGGCTTCCATACCATAGTGTTCAATTCTAACATCTCCATCACAATCACTGTGTACAATATGTTCTACTTCATCTCCATCGAACAAATGAGAATTAGTATTGTCATTTTGACAATTTGATTTTTCAGCCCAAAAATCAATCATTCCTGGTATATTACTCATCGTACCAACCCCTTCATGCTCTCCATCTTTCCAATCCCAATCGTCATCATAATCAATGATATAATCCAATTTTCCATGAATATGCATTACTGCTATATTTCCACTTAAGACACAAGTCTCTGGATTTACGGGCATAGTACCTGCAAAAGATGCGACGGCAGCAAATCTGTCATTAAGTTGACATGCGATTTCATAGGTATACATTGAACCAAGCGAATAACCAATCGCATACAATCTATCTTCATCTATACAATATGAATTAGATAATTCATCCACTATTGATTCTGTAAAATCATTATCATCCCTAGATGTAGCTGCTGTATTTAGGTACCATTCGCCTTCAGACGATGAACGATCGCTTTCAGCAATTGCGTATGCCATGATGAATTTTTGTTGCTCACCTAACTGATCAAACTGATTTTGTTGTTGGAAGTCTTCTTCAGAACCTCCACCTCCATGAAAAGCAATGATCAATGCAAGTTTTGTTCCAACATCTGAACTTGGAACTGATAATCTAAACATTCTCTCTACTCCATTAACCGATATTGAAGTCATAGATTGAGAAATAGATTGAGACGGCAATAAGCAAGGGTCTTCCACCTCAATTAATATTTCATCTACTAAAATCGAGTTATCAATAGAGGATCCAATACATCCTGTGAGTGGCATCGTCAAAAAAACACAAAAAATGAGAATTGCTTGTATGCGATTTGCCATAAACAATCCAAATGGTAGATAATTAACAATGTAACGCTAATATGTTTGAATATTCATGAACATGAAATTTCTTCTACAAACTTGCGGGCATGGAAGAATGATGAAGATTGATGCGAAGTGTTCCAATAGAATCAATAACATATCCAAAAGTAAATTCTACTTTAATTTCTTCACCACCTGGATCTGTGAAAAAATAATTACCCATAGCAATTGCAGTTGTTCCGTTTATGATGATATTCTCGTTCTCAAAACGGACTTTTTTCCAATTTTTTATTGCAAATCCTTTGTCTTCAGGGCATTCTCCATTTGAAGCAACAAAGTAAGATAATGCACCTTCAAAAGTTGATCGAAATTGTTCCTTCACAGCCATAGTAGGCTTGAATAATACTGGTCCAATATCGTATGCATACAATGATTGGATATGATTTCTGGCTGTTTCAACATATTCCATTCCTGAACTATGAGCAGCCGCTATTGCTACGATTCCATCGCCCCATGCTTGCTGGGCCTTCTCTACGTCTTCTACTGCCACCATTACATTATGGCTATATCAGTACTTTATGAATAAGATGGACTCTTTTCTATACTGATTTCAATATCATTGATGATTAGAATCAAGTTGCTCTGCGAGCCATGCTATTGAGGTAGTAGCATTCGAGACTACCCTCATATCTGATATCAGTCCTGGAAATCGAACAGAAATCTGCTGATCGTTGATGGTTAGATGTTGAAGTGGACCGAGAGACTGCTGAATATGTAGAATAGCCTGTACTCTATGTGGATTTAAGAAGGTTCGAATAGCATTTTCATCAAAACCTTTGATACGATAAATCGAATCAAACATTTGATTTCCGATAATGATGTCTTGATCTCCTGTTATAGAATCAGGTAAACGAAATCCTTCTGTTAAAAATCCTTGAGGGGTGATTAACAATCCCAATTGTTTTTGTACGTTTAATGTGATTGTTGAATGCATGTAAATCTTTGAACGATTACGCCGACTTCTTCTTCTGACTGTCTCAAACCAAATTGTACATCGATATATTCCTACCATTCCACTCATCACAGTTCCATTCCAACCATGGTTTGGATTAATTTGGAATCCATGATGAGTTGCGAGGTTCTGTAAACCGAGATTAACGTTCATCCGAACTCTTTTGATGTGTCTGAAGATGATTAGGAACAAGGTTCCAAACAGACCGACAGTACACAACAGGTCTTCTATCATGGATGCCGATACTATATTTCATCAATGAAACAATCGGTTGACGTTAGCAATTATAATTGACCAGTTCTGAAAATTATTATCATGAATCTTGAAGACGCGGCCAACCTTGGGGATCTCCTCGGAGGAATGGCAATCTTGGTTACACTAATATTTGGTATTAGACAAATTGTCGAACTAAACAAAGCAAAAGAAAGAGAAGCCACAAGAGAAATTGCAAATCTATTTTCATCACCGATTTATCAATCCGGATTGTCGGTTCTGATCAATAAATTATCTAATGATTTCACGCTTGAAGATTTAGATAAACTAGACAGGAAGGAAAAGGACGCGTTAAATTTCTTAGCAATTAATACCAATTCAATCGGAATGATGACTTTTGAAAGACAGTTATCTTTCAAATCTGTAACTAGATTTATGCAACCAATAAACATCATGGTAGGAAAAAGGTTCAGAACACTAATCAAAGTTCTTGAAATGAATGCAAGAAATCAGGGCATAGGTGGTGAAAAAAATAAGGTTCTTGACTGGAATATTTGGTTACTGGATCGCATGGATGAACTACCACCAATAGAAGCTCCTGCAAATATTTTGTATTCAGATTGGAAACCATAACAAATCATCGCTAAGCTTCCGAGGTTTGCATCCCTAGCGTTAGCACCGACGCACTGCAAGCCCTTTGATTTGTTAATAAC
>DAPV01000088.1:4419-7570 GCA_002502625.1 Euryarchaeota archaeon UBA125 | reverse complement strand
TCCATCCCAGTATTCATATTTGGTAAAAAGAGAGTGGGAATACCTTGTTTTCTCATCTCATGGAATGAATTATATCCACCTGCTTGAACTGAAATATCAAAGGCATTGAAGAAATATGCATTAGGATAATCACGAATAAGATGTATCCTCTCCAAATTAATTTTCAATCTATCTCCCAGAAGTGATTCGCCAAGAACAATATGTACATCATTTTGAGACAACAGTGCATCGACTACTTGACGCACATCAGAATCAATATCGTTTATCCTACCTGCACCTAATTGAACATATGCAACTCTAGATTCTTGAGGTACTCCAAGACGACTCCTCGCATCTTGACGACTCCACATTTCATCCCTGTCAATGAGAGTCATTGGGGGCACCATCATTTCTTCAACTCCATGTTCAATCTCAGAAGGAGTATGAGGAACTGCATCTTCAGGATGAACGATTAAATCGAATTTTCCAATCGAATCAATAGGGATACTTGTGCCTTTTCGAAACATCCCACGACGAAGCCAAACCTTCTGAGGAACTGCAATTGTATCTAATGCATCTAACATCCCACGGTAAGGAAAGGCACCATCAAAAACAAATGTCTGAGGCCGATGTGTTTCTAATACGAGTGTGAGCATCTCCTGAACCATTGCATTCCATCCATCAGAATCCATGCCTTGGAATTTCTTGGGACCTGCAAGGTGATATGTTGGAAAACCATCCAAATATGGAAGATGTAAGGTTGGCTGAGTGGTGAAAAATATAATTTCTAAATCTGGATCTAAACGACGTAGCCGGCGAGCTAAACCATACATTCTGGTGAAATGACCGAAACCTACTCCATTGGTAGGAAATAACACAATACTCCGTTCAGGACCACCTTTCAATTGAATCATAGAATCAGACATAGGACGAGGACGGCGCCCCAGTAATTCCATTCCAATTCGCCAAGTTACGATTGGCAAAGTAATAGGGAGTGCAAGGATTCTCCAAGGCTTTCTAGCCGCTTCGATTAGATGGTTTCCTAAACGAAAAGATGCTGAATTTCTAGTACGCCAAAGTTCCCGTCGTAATGCGGCTTCTCTCCGGTCAGGTCCGGTTCGAGCCTCGTCACTCATGAATAAGGCATCAGTCTCTGGGACTTGAGCATTTGGAGATGCTTGGAGAAAAACTCACGTTTATCCCAATCTTGATGGGTCGACGAGTACGAAGGCCGGTTAAGGTCAGGAGAGTTTGCCGTGGTAGATCAACTTCCGAATCTTGGTAGAGAAAAAGAAATGCTTGCAGTAATGGGATTATCATCAATGGATGATTTATTTTCAGATATTCCAGAGGAGGTTAGAAGAACTACTCCACTTGATCTTCCTCCACCTCAAACCGAAGAAGAAATTTGGAAAGATGCAACTAGACTTTTAGGGTCTAATGTCCCAATAAACAGCAGACCATCATTTATTGGAGCCGGACTTTATTCTAATCATGTACCTGCAATGGTTCCTATGTTGGCCACTCGTGGAGAATTTCTAACATCCTACACTCCCTATCAACCTGAAGTTAGTCAAGGGATGTTACAAGCAATGTGGGAGTTCCAAACAATGGTATCAGAATTAGTTGGTCTTCCAGTTTCGAATGTGAGTATGTATGACGCAAGCACTGCTGCTGCTGAAGCAATTACAACAGCAGTACGTGTGGTCAACAGAAAAGTGGAACAGAAAAATACAGTGTATGTTTCAGAATTAGTTCCTGATCATCGTTTTAGTGTAATTCAAAATTATACTCAAGGTGGAGGGATTACAATCAAGAGAATTCCACATGATAAGGATGGATTCATTAGTTTAGATGACATAAAGGAGGCTGCTGGATCTTGTGCAGTATATGTTGAGCAACCTAATGCATTCGGAATTGCAGATGAAGGAATTACTGGATTAAAAGAAATCATAGGAGAAAACACTGCACTTATCATTGGAGTAAATGCTGTTAGTCTTGGGTTAATGGAAGCACCAGGAAATTATGGTGCAGATATAGTCGTTGGAGAAGGACAACCATTTGGGATTGGTCCAACTGGCGGAGGACCAATATACGGAATATTTGCCTGTAAAGATAATTTTATTCGACAAATGCCTGGTAGAATTGTTGGATTATCTCATGATTCTGACGGTCAGAGAGCTTTTACCCTTACTCTATCCACTAGAGAACAACATATACGAAGACACAAAGCAACCTCAAATATTTGTTCTAATGAAACACTAATCGCATTAATGGGTGCCATGCATATGGCTTTACTTGGCCCTGCTGGACTTGAAATGCTTGCAATGCGGAATGCTGCTGCTGCGATAAGTGTAAAAAATGCACTTTCGTCTATTGAAGGAATCTCATTCGCACATCCAAATTCATCTCACTTCAATGAATTCGTTGTCAGTTTACCTGATTCTGCAAAATCACTATGCGAATATCTAGATCGAAGAGGTATTACTCCAGGATTGCCTCTAGAGATTCTATTCCCAAATATTGAACCAAACCTTATGCTTGTTTCATGTACAGATCAGACTTCTTCCAATGATGTAGAATTATTGTCTGCAGGAATAAGTGCATGGATTAAGGAGGTGAACTTATGAGCAATATCTTCTCATTCAATGGTTCAGAAGATGCAGGATATTCTCAACCTATGCCATTAGTCGATTCGAATCAAGCAAAAGCTGCTATTCCTGACACCTTACTTCGAAAAAAGAGAGCAGGGTGGCCTACTGCAAGTGAACCTGAACTAGTTCGCCACTACACTTGGCTCTCACGTAGAAATTTCGGAATCGATACTGGGTTCTACCCTCTTGGATCTTGTACCATGAAACATAATCCACGAATTAATGAAAAAATAGTTCAATTAGCGGGAATGAATGATGTTCATCCGTTGGCTCCTGAAAATCATTTACAAGGACTGATGTCGATATTCTTTGAAATGCAAGAAATGTTGGCGCATTGTGCAGGAATGGATGCTGTAACCTTACAACCAGTGGCTGGAGCTCAAGGTGAATTTACAGCAATTCGGTGTATACAAGAATATCATAGAATGATAGGTGAAGAACATCGAGATAAAGTAATTGTTCCTGATTCAGCACATGGCACCAATCCTGCTTCTGCAAAAATGGCAGGATTTAATGTT
>DAPV01000088.1:0-4163 GCA_002502625.1 Euryarchaeota archaeon UBA125 | reverse complement strand
AGATAAAGTAATTGTTCCTGATTCTGCACATGGAACTAATCCTGCAAGTGCTGCAATGTGCGGATATTCTATTGTAGAGATTCCTTCTGGAGATGATGGACGATTAGATCTTGATGCATTACGAGCAGTTGTTGGAAATGATACTGCTGCTATGATGATTACTAATCCAAGTACTCTAGGGGTATTTGAGCCAGATATTGCAGAAGCAGCAAAAATTGTTCACGATGCTGGTGGACAGATGTACTATGATGGAGCAAATTTCAACGCTATTATTGGCCGCACTAATCCTGGATTAATGGGATTTGACGCTGTACATTACAACCTCCACAAGACGTTTAGTCAGCCTCATGGAGGTGGGGGCCCAGGTAGTGGACCTATAGGAGTTAAGAGTCATCTTGCTCAATTCTTACCATCTCCAATTGTCTCTCGACGCCCATCAGAAGAAGGAGAGTTAGGTGCAGCAGATGGATGGTGGTATACTTGGGAGAGCCCGCAGAATTCTATTGGAAAGGTACAGCAATGGCATGGAAACGCCGGAGCAGTCGTACGTTCTTGGGCATTTTACCGCCGTTACGGTAGAGATTTGACAACTATGTCGGAGCATGCGGTTCTAAATGCAAATTATCTTCGTCATAAAATTATGAACCCTAAACCTGAAATTTTAGAAAAAATACATGCTATGCCTGTTGACGGATGTCCTGCTGAAGTTGTAAAACATGAATTTACATTATCAATGACTCCACTTGTCGATGCTATTGGAATAGACGGTAAAGATGTTGCAAAACGACTTCTTGACTACGGGTACATGTCTCCTACCCTGTATTTCCCAATGATTGTACCAGAATGTCTAATGATTGAACCAACTGAAACAGAGTCGAAGGAAGAATTAGATCGATTCGCTGAAAATTTCCATAAAGTTCTAACTGAAGACCCTGAAATTCTTGCAACTGCACCACATAATACTGATGTAAAGCGAGTAGATGAGGTATGGGCAGCTAGAAATCTCATTCTCCGTCATACTGATTAATCAGGTTGGTAGAATTGATAATCCAAAAATCCTAGTATTTTACTTACGCAATTATGCACACTATCAATAGGGAACCGGTCTTTCATGAATACATGGCTGGTGATGCGAGGCGTTCACGTTCGTATCTTCTTGTCACTCTGTTCTTGCTTTCATTAGCATCTTTTGGAGTAGGTTCGACACAAGCTGCTGAGAGTAATATCCCTCTAGACCCATGGTCATATGTTGATTCAAGTACAGATATTAGAACTACGCGAATTACTACCGCTGGGGAGGATTTAGTAATCTCTACTTTTATTGAAAATGATAAAGCAATAAGAACAAAATTGTTCCATCCAGATGTATCAAACCTGCCGATTATTGTTATTCATGAAGAATCAAATGCTATAATTCAGAGTCTGGAAGTAATCGGAGAAAATTGCGAAGGAGCAAATCAGTGCAGGTTACATTTTGCTTTCACAATTATCTCTGGAGGTTCTTCCAATTATGGTTCGCTAAAATATGCTTTGTACGAAATTGATTCTATCAATGGAACAATTAGCGAAGTAATCTCACCTCAATCAATTGTTTCAAGAAATAATTTACGAGATGTATCTATGGGTATTGATTCAAAAGGTGCTATTCACATTACATGGACCGATGCATATGACCCGTCTGGCGTTCTCCACAATACCGATCAAATCAGATATTCGATGTTGCAACTAATTATTCCTCAATCAGTGGGGGGGATGAATCCATATGCTGATGCACTCATTTCAGATACTCTTCTAACTACTAACTATGGTTCTAAAGGACACTCTTCTATAGCAATAGATAGCGATGATAGGTTAGTTGTGGCATGGGATGATGTCAGAGGTTCTTCTGTTGAAATGGTATTCATTATGCCCACTCCAACAAACGGATATATGAATGGAGAATGGTCAGATATTTGTTCAGTATTATACGGAGGCGCATATGATGTTGGATCATTGCCAAGTCTGAAAGAAATAGCAGATGCAAATGGAATATTGCTTATGGAAACAATATATGGACTCCATGATCAAACTCCTTCTCAAGCTAATCAAAATAATTGTCAAGGATATAATACAAACCAAAGAAGTAGAACTACTCCCTTATCTGTAACTGATGATTCAGGAGGAATTAGAAGACTGCAAGATACGATTTACAACGGGCAAACTCCTTCTCCATGGTGGTTAGATGAACGGGATCATTGGGGACCAGGTACAACATGGGCTTGCATGTCATGGCAAGATGCAAATGGGAACACTGGGAGCCAATCTAATCCTCCAACTTCAAGTGATCATAGGTGGAATGAAGCTGCTACTCATATTGTAATTCCATTTGGTGTCGAGGGGCCTTATCAAGGAGATCCTGCACAAAATAGTAATGATAGAAATAGCATCATTGAAGCACATCGTCGATGTGTAGATGGAGGAACTATTGTTGCACCTGTCTATGCATATCCGGTAAGTAATCCCAATGATGTATACGATAATATGCTCGACCTGGCATGGTGTCCAGATAGTTCAGTAAATACCGTTAGCAAAACCTGCCCAGGGTCAACTACTGAAAATCGAAATATGTCTAGTAAAGTAATTGAATGGAGACAGACGAATAGTGGATTAGAAGAACAATGGAATGAAATCTCAGAATTAGCCAATCTTGGAACTAGAGATATTTGGATGACTGCTTTAGACCCTTGGGGCTTGGTTTCAAGTGGATCATCATTTGTCAATGGTTCATCGGCTACCGTTTTCGACACCAATCAAAATCGATATGTCGAACGAATTGGGGCTTCGAATACTGGTAATCTTGTAGTGATTAATGATACTGCTTTAATTGAAAATGATGCACTAAGCACAAATCCTAGAATTGCATTCGACGATGATGAACATCTACATCTTGTTTGGACAGATGGTTGGACTCATACAAATTTCAACAAACTACCAACAGAAATCCTTCACAACCGATTTGACCTCCCAGATCTTGGTTCTCAGAATGGACAACCCAATGGACTCGATTCTACAGAACTCGGTTCATTTACAACGTTAGTACCAACTAATGTAAGTATTATTGAAAGTGGAACTATCCAAGAAAATTGGGCAGACCACGATGCGGATTTATTCATAGATTCTGATGGCACTATCCACGTTGCATGGGTAGACGCAGTGGCTTCTAATGGAGAAGATACAATTGTTCACGCGACACTAATACCTCCAACAAGTTTCCCAGGTGGAAATTTTCAAACTAATCGTATCAATGTAGAAAGTGATGGAGCAGATAATAATGGACAAAGGCCTAGTTTTCCCGATATGAATGGACAGAGACCTTCGGTTACAGTTACAAATTCAGGAATCACTGTGATTTCATATACCTCAAAGGGTGATTGTTCATTTTCTGGTGGAAATGTATACAATCTATGTATTGGAAGATTCGCGCCAAGTCTGCATATCATCAAAGGAAAATTAGGTGAAGAATTAGATATAGAAATAGAACCAGGAGAAATCAAAGAAATTGATTTGGAAATCGCTATTCGAGATGGAACCGGGCTAGCTAAATTAGACATAGATATTTCTAGTCCCATCGGAAATGGATGTGATGATTGGGTTACTACATTTAGATTTACACAGAATAATTCTATCCTAAATCTACCTCTCCAAGATGTTGTCATAGGTTCAGTCCCCCTACAAATTACTGCACTTTTTGAAGCTCCTACTGGAGATCAACTTGTAGATGGAAGTTCTTGTCAAAAACGACTTATCGCCACAGATAAAGGAGGGATGTCTGCAGACATCTCTCTCTCTGCCTCTCTATTGGTTAATCGAACAATGGATCTGAGAATAATGCAATCTTCAATTGCAATAGAACAAGGAAGCGAAGATGGAGTAACTATTGAAATTGAAAATACTGGAAATGTCCCTGTAGATGTGATGGTTTCTGACTCTACTACTTCAAGTGGTAGAGCAGATTGGCAATTACCTGAAAATTGGGAAGTTCAATTTATTCAAAATGTAAGGTTAAATCCAGGACAATCTACTAGCGCATATGCATTGATTAGTGTTCCTTTGGATGCAATTGCTCAAGATGTTGAACTAAGAGTAAATGCGTGGATTGAACAAGATTCCTCACCAACAATGGA
>DAPV01000024.1 GCA_002502625.1 Euryarchaeota archaeon UBA125 | reverse complement strand
ATTAAGGAAGCTAAGTGAAATGCTCCTAATGAATGAGAAAAACGGGAATGTGTTGCTCCATGGAATACTAAATCGCAAGTAGATAATTGCTTAATTCGATGAAGACGCTGGAAAGTAGAAGTATCAATTAATGATTTGATATCATCAGATATTCGAATATCACCATACAATGGATCTCTGATAACTCGTACCTCGGCCGCCCGTGCCTCAACCTCATCCGACCCCTCGCTCATAACTATCCATCTCATATGTCAGGCATCAATCGTTCGCCATGTCCATACTCCTATCGGCACACTATAGAAAATTACTGACAATAGCCAACAAACAATACTTCCAACCCATATTCCAAAGGAAGGAAAAATGATGATACAGATTAACGCATAAATCGAAACAGAAGATGAACCAAGCATCATTGGACCAGTAGCACCTACTGGGACTGCTCTGCCTTGAGCTAGCCATAGGGAAACCATAGTGGTAAGAAAAATAGCAGGGAAAACAGAAACAACTCCACTTATGAATGGAAGACCTAACCCTGCAATCCATACAGATAAGCCAATTGCGCCACCAGCAGCTATTCCTCTCATCATGATTGAAAAAAGACTAACTGAATTAGAACCAGATGGGGCTTCCTCCCCCTTTGAAACTGCATAGTAACCTAAAACAAAAGCGAATAATACTGCGATAAATCCGATATAAATTGGATCAATAAAGTAAGAAATTTCTTCAATCATAATAGTAGAAACACCAGCAGTTACTAACCAAAAAATCACTGAGAAAATTGCAACAGCGATTACAAGATATTCCTCCCGAAATTTTTTTTCAAGATACCTCGGGAGAATACGCCAAGAACCTAGGAAAAGAACATTCAACAACATCCCAATTGGGACCATTGACATTGCAGCTGTGAATGAAACTATATCGCCATTAACTCCAATCCAAATACCAATGCTCGCAGGAACAATTGTGGTAGGAAGAGTAATGATCCCCCCTATCGCTCCCCCTCTACGTTCAATGAAAACTGTTGCTAGAATTGCAACTATTCCTGCCATCAATGATGACAATACAATACTACTAATTCCTAATTCCATGGAATCGGCTCATTCATCGAGTAATCGTTGGACAAGGTCTGCCTTTCTACCTGAAGTGGACATATTACGTTCTGAAAGAATTGATTTCAATTCCTGAACAGTCATCTTAGAATAAGCCGCTTCGGTACTTTTCAGATTTTCTGATAAAGAGGATATTTTAGTGTCAAACTTAGCTTTGAAATCAATATCGGTTAAGGTTACTGATGTAGGTGCAACATCTTCATTATCGTCTTCAAAAGGAATTTCTTCATAATTAGAATTCCTCATTAGAATAATGAGTAAACCCCCTATAATTGTAGACATTAGTACAATTATTGCAGATAATGCAAACACTGTGCTAGATGTTTCTTCTACAATATCTTGGATTGGTTCTGAACCCATTACATGGATATGAGTCACCATATTCGCTGAGGCATTAGGACCACGAAGTGAACGTAACAGAATAGTGTGATTACCTTCAATTTCCACATCAGGAAGTTCTTGTAATCTATCAACCAACATTGTATGAGTTATTGTTGCCTCTTCATCGCCTAAATCATGACCTACAAGATCCATCCAAGTATCTCTCATATCCCATGTTCTCCATTGAACTTCAACAGGGTCACCAGTAAGAGAATAATCAATTCCTTCACCTGGGGAAACATGTATCTTATTGTCAAGTGTAGGCTCCGAAATGAGAGAGATGTTCATCCCCATATCAAGTCCATAGACATAGTTAGCTGCTTCAGCAACCGATTCAGGTGATCGCGTTTCGCCGTGACCATATACATTATTCTGACGATTCTTAGGAATTAGATCTTCAGCACATGGTTGATTCGCAAGCATGTAGTGACATTGACGGTAAATTGATGTCTCTTGCATGATATTACGGACATCAAAGGGTGAAATATCGGGATTCGCCTGATACATTAATGCCGCTAGTCCAGCAGCACCTGGTGTTGCCATACTAGTTCCTGACTTGGCAGTGTATCCTGTACCTGTATTGAAATCTGGAGCCATCACATCGGATCCAATAAAAGCAATATTTGGCTTGACTCGATTCTCTTCTGTTGGACCTTCGCTAGAATACGGGGCTATTGCTCCATTTTTATCCAGTGAACCGACTGTAATGACATCTTCTGCACTTCCAGGAGTGCCAATTGTCCCAGGTCCTGCGCTATTACCTGCTGCAATGAAAAGAGCAATTCCTTCAGCCATCATTCTGTTACCCATTCGATTGACTGATTCTTCTTCTGAAGAAGTCCATTCAATAGCACCAGGACCACCCAAACTCATACTAGCTGCACGAATATTGAACACATGCTTTTTCTCAACAGTCCATTCCATCCCTGCCATTACTGTAGCAAAGGAACCAGAGCCACCAGAATCGAGTACCTTGACTCCAACCAGTTGAGCTTGAGGCGCTACTCCGACATGAACCATCTCAGGTGCACCGGTGCCTGCTGTAATTCCAGCACAATGTGTACCATGTCCTTGGTCATCATAGGCCTTGACCTCAGTGCCATTTGTTAGAGCAGGAGTATTTACTGGATCATAGAAAGCAATTACTTTCGGGTCATCAGTCTCGTTATTATCATCAAGATCGTCTAATCCAGCATGATCTGAATCAATTCCAGTATCAATTATTGCAACAACTGACCCTGTTCCAGTATAACCTGTTTCTTCCCATACAGTGTCAACTCCATGGTAAGGGACTACATCTTCCATCTGAACTTCGAGTCTGCCATCTAATTCTACTAACACTACTCCTTCTATCTCTGTTAATTCAAACAAGTGATCTACTGCCACCTTTCCAGCTATTGAATCAATCAAATGATATCTCCATTGAACAATGAAATCAATAGAATTCTCCAACAAAACTTCATCTTCTTCTGTAGGAGTATGATCAAAATCAACAATTACTCCGATGCGTCCGTCGTCATCGACCCAATCACCTCCGCTCATTCCGGCAACAGCCATCCATACAGCATCATGAATCTGATCTCTATCCTTGTCCATATTGGTCGTTTCCCACCATGGTAATTCATCAACTGAAGACTCTTCTCCGACCATCGCCAAAGGAGCTGAAATCGGAACAAGAAAAAGACACATCACAACAATTGCGAACAAGCCAGATAGGCTCCTCATTAGTGGTAACATGACATCGGGTAATAGGGGGTACTCAAGAAACCAACGCAAAAGAGTGCGTATTAGCGACGGAATGAAGCGGAGATAGGGTATGCGAGTAACATGAGAGGGGTGCGAAGTATACGTTGTATGGCGTTATCAACTCTCATTATTCTTCTTACGTCTACTGTTTCTAGTGCTGAAGTGATGTCTCCAGAATGGACCGATGGAGATACTTTTGTGTATGTTGGATATGACACATTTGCAATTGAAACTATGAATCAATATCTAGCCAACGGTACTACACCTGAATCAGTAGATAGAATTGGCAACGATCGATTGACAACCCGATATAACGGAAACGATGATTGCACAAGAAGCGCATGGGAAGGAGAGTGTTCTAAAGCTACTCAAACCCATGGAATCGAATTAATTGCAAATTGGACTAATCAAAGTACGTTATTTGAATCAGACCAACTTTTTGTTACAATCAATACTGATCGTCAAGTATGGGAACCAGTGGATCGAATTGGAATTATTTCCCCATTTACAGATGTTAAAACAATTACTCTATTCATGGTGAACTTCACAGTAGGAAGCGAGGAAAATTCTGTAGAAGTTGAGGCAACAATTTGGTCAAATTCTACTCGTTCAGGAGATTGGCCAGAGCAATTCAGAACAGGAGATTCATGGACTGTAGAAGAAGAAACAGAGACTACAAGTTCTATTCGAACACGCGAAAATGGAGGGCCTTGGAATGAAACAGAAAAAATCACTATTAGTGAAGTAATCAGTTCAATATGGACAGCGGGGGAAGAATCGGATATTTATGTTGGTGAAGGCTCCCAAATCAAAGAATCAACCACAGTTGTCACAATTGAAGAAACCGGAGGACTTCGTTCTGACAAGTTATGGGTCCATGATGAAGGATATGTCCTGCAACAAGAATCTAGAGAAGATGGGAAAGTCACTCTTGTTTTACAAGCCATTGAATGGTCATATAATTTTGAAGATGCTAGAAATGTACAAGTCACAGGAAGTGACCGAACTGGGACAATTTTTGCATTTATATTAGTTGCAATTGCTTTTGCAACTATACTCGGATGGGTCGGTTTTCGAGCATATAATATTGTAAAGGAAGCCGATTACATCGATAACATTGCTGAGAAAGTTGTAGATTTGGACAGGAATATGAGAGAAAAAGGAAGAGATTCAGAGCCTAATCAACCGCGTGGCTTGCTCAGTAGAGATACTGAAATCTCCGATGATATTGACAATATCTGAAACGGTTTCCCCCCTAATCAGAGCACCCATCGCAGAACCTTGAATAGTGATTTCAGCAGCACCACAAGCAGTATATGTTAGAGAAGATGGATCATGGCCAATACAAGCAATAATCGCATGACTAGACCAATCAGATACAGAAACTGTACTGTCTTCCAAAGTAGTTGAATTAATTGACAATAATAATTCACCATCTGATGTGGAAGATTCGATGACCTCATCCATTGTATACAAGTGAATTGTCCGTGACGTTGGAGAGCCATCGGAAGATCTTGTTGAAACTGAAACATTCAGTGGCAATTCTTTTCCAATATCATTCAACCCTAATTCCACAATCACTTCAGGAGCAAGTTGTGTACCAGGAGTAGTCCCAGCAGGAGAAAATGAAAGTAAATTAAAGGTACCTTTAACTCCATTCAGCCCAACATCTTCAGTATACCAATATACATCATTTTTGACATCAGCACAATAATGATGTTCTTCGACTAAGACTCCATCTGAAGCCTTTTCAACAATAGATATCGATTCAGAAGGACAAGGGTAAGAAAGTTGGGATGATTCAATTCTACTCGCAGGCTGAGTTTCTCGTTCAGTATTATTCACAACTGTATCGCCGGGGAAAGAAACTAATCCATCACCATCCCAAGTCATAGAGCGTTCAAGCGAAAGAAAGTGGACATCAGATTCTCGGATAGGAAAATCATAGAATTCGTAGGAAGGCGAGTAAGAGGTGTTCTCGATTACATCTGCCATATCTAACTGGATTGGGCCTGCTGAAAAATCAATATCAAAATCTCTGGAGATATGTACAATTGCCAAATCAGAAACTCTTACCCTCATCACTTCAGCCATCCCGATTAGTAAATTACCTGAGACATCTATGGGACCTTGAGGAAATACTCCAGAGCCAGATGCTCCAAGAATGGTTGATACAATATATTCCGGAGAAGAACCGTTTACAGAAGACTCATAGATTGCAGTAATGGTTCTTGTAGCAGTCCCAGTAAGTATATCTAAAGAGGCTCCTTCAATTGTTTCAGCTTCCTCAACCAAAGAAACCGCATCTAAAGAAACAGCATAAGTCCAAGAATCACCAATGGACCAAACTGGAAGAGAGGCTAACAATTCGCTACGATTTAGGTCGTTTGTAGTTTGATTTCCTTCATCGAACATCGATTGATTGTACGTTCCTAAAGCAATAGATGAGGGAGAAGAAATTGGAAACATAAGCATTAGGATTAGCAGCAGAGAGGTTGCTATTCGACTCCACTTCATGAACCTCCGAGAAGGTATTCACAAATAGCCACGTCGGCTAATTTCCATTGTTCAAGCAATTTTCAGAAGACAGTAAGTTGAATTGTCGCCTCCTACAGCGAGGCCTATGGCTCGCATGTGGGTGATGTTCCTAACCTCACTACTTTTGGTTATGACAATGAACTTCTATGCCGTTGTCAGAGAACCTGATCTTATAGATATTGAAGACCTTCCTAACTATCCAAGAGAGACGGTCAAAATCGAAGGAATTCTAACCTCATGGATTAGAGACCCTTACGGCGATGGAGATGATCGAATTGACATGCAAGTTATGGATCGAGAAGATGGATATACCGTCGCAGAAGTTCGTTGGGTGAAAAATGGATATATCAATGAATCAAATCTTCCAGAAATAGGATCGATAGTATATGTGGAAGGAGAGATTGTAGAATGGAATGGGAGTATCTGGTTACAATCTAGTGGAAGAGGAGCAGTCTACCAAAAAGAAGGAGTTAGCGTTGCCCCATCTTGGACCAGTATGTCCGATTTAGCCAAAGATCCTTTAGCATTTGACGGAGAATCAATAACTGTAGAAGGATACGTTGGAAAGGCACTAGCTCCTAATCTCACTAGACAATCATTTTATCTCCAAGATAATCCATCATACTCAAACGCAGATCATATGCTATATGTTAGACTGGAAGGCCGGGTCTTAGAACACTATGAAGCAGGAAGTAAAGTTCGTTTATCAGGATGGATATTATTCGACTCCAGGAATTTAAGATTCCAAATGTTTTCTCAAGCCACAAACTTAGTTGTTCAACAAGAAGCAGGGCCAGTCCATCTGAGATGGTCCGCTGATGCAACGAGCTTATCATATGATATCGGAAAAATGGTAACAATTGATGGGACTCTTCGTTCCGAATCAACTGGATTAATGCTCAGGGGACCTACTGCAGATGATGCTTTATGTGCAATAATTTCGGGAACTGATTCCCCACCTATCGATGAATATAGAGATGAATGGCAAGGAAGACTAAGATGGGATAACGGAAAGGCAACCATTTGTTTGGACATAGATTTAGGAAATCAACTAACAACAGAAATACCTAGAGAAAACATCACTTCATTAGAAGACATCGCGCTAGATCCGTTCAGATATGCGAATTCATCCCATACTATAGAGGGATACATTTCGAACCCAATTTGTCCAGACTATCTCAAGGGGTATATCCAAGATTATCCCGC
>DAPV01000036.1 GCA_002502625.1 Euryarchaeota archaeon UBA125 | reverse complement strand
GCTGGAATACCAGTTTCAACATTATTTGTGATTAAAATCGGTGTATTTAACAAATTTTTATTGTTTTGATTGTTTGGAATTGTCGATAACATCAACGATTCACGTTGCTCGGGTTGATTCATTTTCCACTCTCAATTTATCATTGTCTTGAAATTCTAGCCCTTAAACGTTCAATGACTTTGCCAACTAAGGGCATATTATGTTCCCATGCAAATTCTTTCATCACTCTAAGTGCTTGCTTTTCTTTTTCAGGGTCACCATTCATATCAGTAACGTCAAACACATCATTTCGAGTATTTGCTTTGAATGCAGCAATAGGTTCCTCTTGATGGAAAACCATGTAAGCAGAACCAAATCCAAATCTCTCTCTTAAAATGCCGCTAAAATATGGTAGAAGAGGATCAGACGGGGGAAGTACGAAATCGCGCATTGGATCAATCTTATCGGCCTTCTCAATTAGTTCTCTTTGACCCCACTGAATATGCAATGAGTCATCTGTTAGGAAACCTTTGACAAGTTCTTTTGATTCTTCCATTTCATGTAGAACTTGAGCAATTTCTTCTGGTTTGAATGATGCACCTACAATCCTCTCCATTTGTTTCATCGATATCACAGGATACTGCATTATCGAAGATCTGAGATATTCCTTTTTGACTTCCCATACATCATAATCGGGCTTAGTCGGAACTACCTTGAATCCGCCTCTGTAATCTTGAACCATATGTCCAGAACGTAATAGTGGCTGGATTAACTTACGGAACTCAGAGCGTTTCAATGCAAAACGTTCCATATATGCCCTTGGATCTGTATTTTCAGTAAACGCATCCATTACATCCCACAATTCTTCTTCGGCTGGCATATTACGAATCATAAGCAATTGTTGGAAATGTTCGAATGTAGCCCATACCAAGTGTCTTCTCAAGTTCGTTCCTTGATGTAATTGATTAGAAGCTGCCATAGCATCTAAGTCTGCTCTCATAACTTCACATCTTCCTCTCAAGGCGATGGTGTCTCGAACTTCGTCCATCTCTCTAATTGCTGAAACTTCATTCTCTTTTCTTGATGTCTGATGTAAATTATGAATGTGAAATAATGAACGATGAACGATATGATTAGATCGTGTCTCAACAACACCACCTCGTATGTACCTCATTCTTTCGTCATTCATAGGTTTGAATCCAAGTCTAGCAACCAACTCTTGAATTTCAGGGGGTGAATCTGGAATTTTGAGAGCATTAAATTGATGAAGAACAGCAACATCGATTAATTGATCTTTGAAATTTTCGAGTAATCGTTCAAACTCAACTGCAAATTCATCTAGATACGCATGAGGAATTTGAACATCTTTAATTTCGAGATAATCATTTACTTTGAACATAAGAATTCGACCAATAGGATCAATTCCTTTAAACACTGGACGATACCATCCATCACGAAGCACAAAACGAATCTCTTGAATGAAACGACTACAATATGGATCAGACTGAGTCAGAATTCTTAGACTGCGATCTTCTTCTGGTCTTACCTGCAATCTATCTGAGTCAACAGGTGAAGAATAGAATTCAATAGGGTCAGGTTGTAATGTAACTATTCGTACAATTTTTCCTTCCTCTTCTAACTCTTTTAGAGTATCTGCAATCTCTTCAACTGGACGAGTCACATTATTTCTGATTGTATACAGGCGAATAGGACCTAATCTTTTAACAAATATCTCCAAAGCATCTTTGAAATTCATCGGTTCATATGCATCGATAATTCGATGGAACAGAGACAATGATCTCTTTCTATTAGGAACAACTTGGTATTGTTTAGCAACACACAATAAACGATCAATATTATTCACAGCATTCCTAAATTCACGCTTACCTTTTTCTTTATCATCTTTAGAATATGAACGAAGAAATTCTACCTCTAATTCCTTACGTTCAATATTTCGATCTTGAGGAACAAAAGTAAGTAATTTCTCTTCATTTTCTCCTCTCCACATCTCTGGTCGTAATCCAAGAATTAATGGGATTTCAGATTTAAGAGTATAACCAATTCTATTATTCAATAATCTACCCATCAAGACATCTGTATCATGTTTGATATCAGACCAGTCGCCAAATCGGTAATCGCTAGCCCGATATAACATCTCTTCTTGCTTAGATAACATGATGTGATTTCGCATTACTTCTAGTGGATCTTCTCGTACATGGAAAGATTTGTCGAGTAACATATTTTGAATTCGACGAGATTCAATTACGCTTTCAGTACCACCTGTAATTCGATATTCATCAATTCTGAGAATATACTCTCCTTCTTTCGTCTGTTTGTAAAATCCTACTGCTAGTAAATTTCGAACTTCTAATTCATGCAATATCGATTCAATCTGTGCTTTTGGAAATGGTAGACGTTCCAACAAAACATCTAGTGTCATAGGGCCTTCAGCACCCAACATATCTAGTATTTTGACTCGAAGACATTCGTGCGGATCGCTTAATCCTACATCACTCCATCCAGAATCATTCATCGAAGTTGTTACCTGGAAAGAGAGATTACCTGTATACAAATTTCTAACATTATCTAATTCTGGTCCACCTTCAGTAGATAAAACGCCTAATGTTCCGTGAACATAAGCCATATTTTTTGAAAACCATTTTCCATCAATTTGAGAACTTCCAGTACCATTAACACGTAATATTCGACCTTCATCAGATAAAGTATTCATCCATGATTGAATAATTTCTGATGAGATTCCAGCAAGTTTTTCAGAATATAATGGATGGTCTGTTCCTACAACTAATCCACCACCCATATCCATTAGTCTTCGCAATCCTTCTGGAGAATCTGGTGTTCCAACCTTATCGAAATAATATCTATCAATACGCTCAGGGTCAAGATCTGTTTGTAGAGATCTCCGGCCTAGTAATCTACGTAGGATTTCAGGGTCAATATCCTTTACCAAGAATGCTCTAGCTCGCATAGTCAGTAAATCTTCAAACGATGAAATGTACAAATTCATGCCAAGAGGGGAAGGTAATTTAACTCGAGAATGAACCATATGAACTTCACCTTTTGACATTCTCGATATGAAATCATTAAGACCAATTATATCTAAATCGGAATGATAAATTTCATTTTCTGTCTCTCGAATTAATAGTGAATCCCCCGATTCCATTTGTCTATGTTTTCGAAGTAGTGCTTCTGATTTCTGTTGGAATTGTTGGGCACTGACTTCTTCAGCACCAATTCGTCTTGGAATAATCATACTTCTAGAAGAGACTGCTCGGAATCTCTTCTGAAATAGTTGTGAATCAATAAGGAATTTCCTTAGGATTGTACGACTTTTACCCTCACTGACAAGTGCAGAAACTTTTCCAAGGTTCACTTCTTTTGTGAGTTTAATTAAGAATCCGTTCTCATCGAATGACAGTTCATTTACATTAATATCATCACCTTCAGCAAGAGCCGCGAATAGGTAACCTAATGCCATGTTGAATGCTCTACCTCGACAGGTAGTTACCACATATGTGGGGATATTACCTTCCAATTGTTCAACTAATATTCGTCCACTATGAGGGACTAAGAATGTCTCATCAAAATGTTCTTCGAGAAAAATTCCAAGACAATCAGAAACTTTGTTTGAAAGGCCATAAACATCATTGAATAAAGTTCGAGGATCACCTCCCATTCTTACAATTCTACCTACTTGTTTGAGCACTTGTAATACAGATTCGGAAAGTTCTCTAGTTCTACTCATAGACTCTCCAGTCCATGAGGGTACAGTAGGCCTATGACCAGTAACAGGACTTACGTTTACACGTGTCGAATTAATTGCGTGGACTCTATACGTTTGACCACCAAGTAAGAAAACATCTCCTGAACGTAAATTTTGTACAAATGACCCTGATAGTTGACCTACTAAAGTGCCATCTTGAGTAAAAACAAGATAATTGTTATCTGGCGAAATTGTTCCAATGTTAGTGTAATATATCATACGACTATATCCGCGTTTAGTATAGGAATTCTCTTCCCAATCTACCCAAACTCGTCGTTCTTCGTGCAACATATCAAGAACTTCAATAAAATCATCATAATCTAAATCTCGATATGGCCATGCCATAGTCACTAGTTCAAATGCATCATCTATATCCCAGTCTT
Organism: Euryarchaeota archaeon UBA125; assembly: GCA_002502625.1. Taxonomy (GTDB): domain Archaea; phylum Thermoplasmatota; class Poseidoniia; order Poseidoniales; family Thalassarchaeaceae; genus MGIIb-N2. Next base: position 1,987 of record DAPV01000036.1, on the reverse strand, counting down.
CTTGAATGACCAACCCAATTAGATATTGAGCAAGTACATCAAGACATTTTTCGGGAAAACTCAATTGATCCATTTTGCCTGAAAGAATACAATTTTGCAATGCTACTAATTCCAATAAGTCATGAGTTCCAGTTGGTAACAATCTTGCTCTGGGCACACCGCCTACATGATGTCCAGCTCGTCCAATTCTCTGTAATGCAGTTGCTATGCTTCCTGGCGACCCTACTTGGATAACCATGTCGACTGAACCAATATCGATACCCATTTCAAGGCTTGAAGAAGAAACAACGGCTCTCAATTCTCCTCGTTTTAACTTCTGCTCAACGTCCAATCGAATTTTCTTATCCATTGAACCATGATGGCCTTCTACTCCTTCGACATGTATTGCTCTCAGTTTCTGAACTATTACCTCAGTCATTCTTCTTGTATTTGCGAATACTAGAGTAGTATTATGAGCATTAATTAGTTCTTTAATTACCTCAACGTTCCTATCTAAGATATCTTTCATTGCCGTATTATTGAACCGATCAGTAGGTAGTAGAATATCAAGATCCAATCTTCTTGAACCTGAAATATGAGCAATTGTTACGGGTGTATTAGAATTAGAATCAGAAGAGACTAAGAATTCAGCTACTGTTTTCAAAGGTTCCATTGTGGCTGAAATACCAATTCGTTGGACTGGTTTAGAAATAGAATGATCTAAATGTGCCAATGTCAATGCTAAATGAGTACCTCTTTTTGTTGGTACTAAAGAGTGCATTTCATCTACAATCAAATATCGAAGATCTTGTAAAATTGGACGGAATCTTGACGAACCTATTGCTAATGCTAATGATTCAGGGGTAGTAATCAGTATATGCGGAGGTTTCTTCAACATCTTTTGACGTTCTGATTGTGATGTATCACCTGTTCTTAATCCTACAACAATATCTTGAGCACCGCTTGGTAGAAATCCATCTTTAATCTCCCGTAATGGCTCAATAAGATTTTTTTGAATATCATTGGCTAATGCTTTAATTGGAGAAATATAGACACATTGAACAGTTTTATTCAAATTACCAGTCATTGCTCTCCTAACTAAATCATCTATGATACTAAGAAATGCGGTTAGCGTTTTACCACTTCCTGTTGGACTACATAATAGAAGATGTTCTCCACTTTGAAGCACAGGAATTGCTAATTTCTGTGGATCAGTAAAGTCAGGGAACTTTGACAAGAACCAATCACGAACTGGTTGACAAAGTGAATCTAACAATTCATCAGTTTCAGCGAATTTACTAGCGTATTGAGGTTCATTCACAATAAGTTCCTCCTTACCAGTGACTACAGTCGGTACGGTCCAAGATATAACCATATGCATTACTCTATGAAAATTTACTAATTCTTTGAATAGATCATATATTATCATAAACAATATGATAATTGACAATTTATGTCCAATAATTCAGTAACACTTGAGAAGCATCGGTATAGAGACAACAACATGAGTGTTGATGAAGAGCGGGTACGTACCCTAATGGCTTCACTCAAAAAGCGTGGCGTAGTTTATCCCGCTTTCGAAATATACGGTGGCGTAGCTGGACTCTTTGACTATGGACCAGTTGGAGCAAGAATCTTACGTTTAGTCAAAGAAAAATGGTTAGATTATTGGTTGACATTAGGAAATATCGTAGAGATAGATTCTCCGACAATAACCCCCAGAGTTGTACTTGAATCAAGTGGACATGTTGGTGCTTTCAACGATTATGCAGTACAATGTAAAACATGTAATGCTGTATGTAGAGCTGATCATCTGCTTGAAGATGTAATCCCAAATCCAGACTCAATGTCTGCTAACGAATTGGATATTGCGATTTCTACTAACGAAATTCCATGTCCATCCTGTTCTAAACCTGTTTGGGATAAAGCTACTCCGATGAATCTAATGTTTTCTACTAACGTAGGGCCCGTAGGAGAAGGTAGGCAAGCATTTCTTCGTCCTGAAACC
>DAPV01000055.1 GCA_002502625.1 Euryarchaeota archaeon UBA125 | reverse complement strand
GCAAAAATCATATCGTCAATAATTTCTCCTTCTAAGTCAAGAAAATGTGTATATGCGCATCTTCCCGGAGAAAATTTAGTTGCAAGTTGTGTTCCAATAGAGTCGAACCATTCTAGGACTCCATTTCCTTTGAAACTAAAAGAACCCATATGTGATACATCAAAGAGGCCAGCAGTAGTTCGTGTTGCATGATGTTCTTCTAGCATAGAAGAATACCATATGGGTAATTCAAACCCATGAAAATCAACCATATTCCCATTCCAACGTACATGGGCAGGATACAGAGCAGTCCGAATTGGAGCATCCATGAGGTTACCCTAGTTAGACGGGTCTTGATTGCTTCTAATCTGATTTAGAAAAGAGTAGCAACAAGATCAGTATTTGTGAGATAGAAGAGGAGTCCTGCACCAGCCATCATCATCATCCATGCACCAATTAGCTTAATCATTCCAGTGGCACGTCTCAAGAAACCTATTGCTTGTTGTCTTCCATATCCGACCATGGATACTACAGCAATCATGAGAATTAGTAAGCCAATCATTAATGATCCTAGTCCGAATAAAACTGCATTTCCTCCGATAGTTGCTAAGTATCCAATGAATGGCAACACTGCTGCGGCTGTACAATCTATACTCGCGGCTGCGTATCCTATTCCATAGAGATACATATTTCTTCTTGGAGTAAATGTATCATCCATTTCAGTGGTTGAGAATCGATCTACTAAGCGTTGTACCCATGACATTAGATGACTCGTACCTCCAGTTAACATGAAGAAACCAAGAATCAATAGGAGAGCCGCAATGAAAATTGCGATATCATGGATAATCCCAGATGTTGCAAAACTTTTTCCCATAATCCAAGCAATTACGCCGATAAAAGCAAAGAATGTCCACATACCTAAACCAGAAAGTCCGCCTATCACTACTGGTCCTGGCATTCCGCCCTTTAGTTTCCCTGATTGGATAAGTTCATCCTCTCTTGCTCCTAGAGTAAGATAGTATGATATGAATCCTGGAAGAACTGGAAATGCGCAAGGAGAAAAATATACCAGAATAGATAACATTGCACCTAAGAAGATGATTCCTATCATTGATTGATCAATTTCTTGAACCCCATATGTCCGAAGTTGCTCCATTTCTGAGATACTTCCTTTCATTGCAGTTACAATAGCTTCATCGAAAGAACCCCACCCTTGAGCAGGAGTTGATGAAGATTCACTTGCGATAATATATCCCTCTGTATCTATGACCATTACGACGGGGATTACTCCAGTGCCACCTGGTGTAAATAATCGATTTGGATCTGCTTTTTCTGTGCCGTTTACTGTCGCTGCTGTAGTACTTCCTAGTCCAGTTGGGTAAAGTGGAACTGTATATTCTCCTCCTGATTGATTGAGGTATTCTAGAGACTCGCTGTAGTATGAGCCGTATCCAATTATTATTAGTTCACGATCTTCACTCAATTCGTGCCATTGGTCCATCTTATCTTCTATTCTTGCTTGAACCCCGTGACAGTTAGAGCAATCGTGTGCCATCATATCTAAGATGATGACTTTACCTCGATGTTCACTAAGACGAAACCATCCAGATTCATTAGTGATATTTTCTTCTATTCCAGTACGATTAAGTGTTTGAAATTCTAATTCATCTATTGGAATTGATTCACCACTTTGAGAAAACATTGAGGATGAGATCCCGAAAACAGAAAGCCCTGCATAAGCAATCATTGAAAATAAGATAATACTCATACCTAATGCTACATATGTCTCTTTTCGAGCAAACGTTCTGAAATCCATCCCGCTTTTGATCATTATTTTATCTAGAATAGAATTGGTAGGCAAACTATCTTCTAGGTCCCGAACCTTGTCCGCCATGTGTGTGGGTAGTAGGTTTCGTGTATCAAATCAACCGATTAATGTAGTAAATAGGTCCTAGTTCTCAAGTATTTTCTCAATCGAATTAAGAAGACTAGATGCGCCTATCCGAAATCGGTTAGGCCCGATAGAAGTAACTTGAATGGCGTTTTCCATTGAATCTAAATGATTTTGTAGGTCTTCTAGAGTTCTAATTCCCCCTGAAATTTTAATTCCTACTTCTCCATGTTCTTGAGCTATTTCTGCTAGAATTTCTGCAACTAATGGGGTGCATCCTCCTCTTCTTCCCGTACTAGATTTGAGGAAATCAGCCCCGCACTCAATAGCAATTCTTGCTGCATCTTCAATTTCTTCTAAATCTAAGCAACTTGATTCTAGGATTACTTTAACTGTTAATCCGTCACACTCATCGATTAATTGTTCTAATGTTGCTCTTGCGTCACCTGGGCGCAGATCCATCATTGCTTCAAAATCCATCACCAAATCTATTTCGTCTGCTCCTCCTTCTACTGCTGTCTTAATGTCTTCAATTCTCTGACTAATATCTCCATTTGGATTTGGGAAGCAACCTGCAGCAGATGCTACGATAATCTGTGAATCTAGTGTTTCCTTAGCACGAAAAACTTCTGCCGGTAAAACACAGACTGCTGCAGGTTTCCATTTCGATGCCTTTTCTAAAAATTCAGTAATCTGTTTTTCATCTGCCTCAGGATCAAGAAGTGTGTAATCTAAATGTTTAAGCGCGAATTCTGCAAGATGCTTTCGATCCATAAAATCACCTAAAATGACTTTCAACATCTATATGCGGAATTTTCATGCCAAAGTGTTTGAACCCCTCAATCATTCTTTTACAACCTTCAATCATTTCTTCTTTTGAAGTAACTCCCATTGAGCCAACTCTGAAGATTCTACCTTTGACATGATCTTGGCCCCCAATTATGTGAGTATCCTTCTCAATTGCCATCCATCTTCTCCATTTTTCTCCCCATTCAGGTTCTGGATATAGGATGGCAGTTACTGTATTTGATCGCTGTTTTTCATCGGCAAATAATTCAAAACCAATCTCTAAAAATAGACTTCTAATTCCTCTAGCCAACATTTCACATCGTTCCCATCTATTCTCAATTCCTTCCTCGTCTTGCTCTCTTAATGCTGCTACCCATCCACTACACAGGTTAATTGCGGGAGTCCAAGGAGTTTGATCGTCTGCTGCCTTTTTTAATGCTTGAACAAGGTCAAGATAATACACTGGAAGTGTTTCGTTTTGATCTCTATTTTTAATCATCTTTCTTACATAAGATTCGGATATTGCAACAGCTGAAATTCCCGAAGGGCCCGCAGTACATTTTTGTCCACCAACAACAACGGCTTCTGCGTTCCATGAATGTGGATGTACTGGTAATCCACCTACAGATGTAATTCCATCTAAAATAAATGATACTCCATGTTTGAGTGCAATTTTTCCTATTTCTTCAGCGTCTTGGGTAATACCTGATGAAGTCTCATTATGACAGATTGCAATTGCATCGAATTGTTTTGATGAGAGCATTGTATCTATTTCATCAAGATCGAATTCTTGTCCCCATTCACCGTTTAAATGAGTGACTTGAGTAAAATTATTGCAAATTTGGGCAACTCTTTCTCCAAATTTTCCGTTTGTGGGAACCAATACTTTGTCTTCAGGTCCAAAACGGTTTGCAATAACCATCTCCATTGCTGCAGTTCCTGATCCTGAAACAACTACTACAGAGTATCCATCATCCCCTTCATGTGATTGTTGTCCCTTTTCTGTTGTTGTTGGAGAGAGAGCGAATGAGTGCCTCAATCTTCCATGTAATTCTGCCATTACAACTTTGAATTCTGGACTTCGATGCGTCATAGTAGATTGCGAAAGTCCTTCTAATACAGCAGGTGTAAGCCATGTCGGTCCTGGTATGAACCAGCATGGGCCATTCCATACAGTTGTCATATTACTCCGTGGTAAAAGAGGTTCATCAAGAAGTCGCAATAACTGTTACAATTTCATAGATTCATGCGAGAATCTGAAAGCGTCATCCTCTTCGGAGGTTCATGGTGGTCCGCGTAGGCCTTTGTATGTTACAAGGTGCTCGCCACGCTCACATTCAATCACTTCAACACGCTTCAGAGCAGAGTGGTATCGAGATTTCAATTCATGAATTAAGGACTGAATCACAATTTCAGAAATATAATTGTGATGTGTTCATATTACCTGGTGGAGAATCAACAACTTTGCGAAAAACAGGAGGAGACCGTGAATCAGGAGGGAGTGGATTACTTCCTGCGCTTTTTTCTCATCTAAGGAAATCGAATTCCCCTGTTTTAGGAACATGTGCTGGGGCTATACTATTATGTGATCCTGATGACGGTGGTGAGCCATTATTTCCTGCATCTATTGATCGTAATGCATACGGTCGTCAAACGGATTCATTTCAGGACGTAGTTGACGTTAGTTTGTTTAATAGCCAATTTCCAGGAGTTTTCATAAGAGCACCACGTTTTAATCGATCTTCTATTCTTTGTGATTCAATAGTTTTTCATGAGAATGAAGTAGTGGGAATAAAGCATAATTCTCGCATCGCTCTTACTTTCCACCCGGAATTGACAAATGATTCACGATTCCATGTATGGCTACTTCAACAAGCGTCGCATTCAAGCGAGTAACCCTAGAGGGCCAACTAGGTGAAGACATGACAATGGACATTCGCCTCCCTAATGTTCCAGAACTTCATGAACTTCCTGAAGTGGGAGAAGCAGAAGGTTGTATCCAATGTATGCAGGGCAGTAAATTAGTTCTATTTATTACTGGAAAATGTCATTGGGCATGCGATTATTGTCCACTTTCAGACACTCGTCGAGAAAGTCCATTTATGTATGCGAATGAAAGAAGATGTTCAAATTTTGATGAAGTTATTGAGGAGGCTAAGGCGATGAGAGCCACTGGAGCGGGAATAACTGGAGGAGATCCGATAATGGATTTTGAACATACTCTTGATGGAATACGACGTCTTAGGAATGAATTCGGTCCTGATTTTCATATGCACATGTATACGTCTATTGCATTTAGATCTGAATGGGCAGTTCGGTTGAAAGAAGCCGGATTAGATGAGATTCGATTCCATTTACTTGATTTCAAACTCAAACCATATCTTGAGGTGATTCGTGCATCATCCGATGCAGGGATATTTACTGGAGTAGAGGTTCCGTGTCCTCCAGATATGGAGGTAGAAATGTTTCAGCTGTTAGAGGATTTAAGAAATACTGGGATACATTTCCTTAACCTGAATGAATTAGAAATTACATTAGGGAATCAAGAGAATATGGAAGTTCGAGGATTCAACCTTTCTGATGGAATAACTGCTGGAGCAGCAGGTTCATCCGAATTGGCCGTTCGTCTAAAGAATAGAGTTAGAACTGCCGAATCATCATTCCCTGATCCTGAAGATGGAGTTTTGAGAGAGTCTTATGGATTTCATCTAAAATATTGCACTGCAGTATACAAAGATGCAGGGCAATTACGTCGCCGTTTCTTGAGAAGAGGTGAGGCAACAATTTCTCCTCACGAGACATTAACTGATGACGGCACACTACTTTTTGGAGCAATATATTGCTTAAACGAAGACGCTGAAGATTATATTGAAGAGTTGATACATGAATGTGAGATTCCCTCAACATTCTTACATCACGATATAGAAAATAATCGAATTGAAGTCCCACTATTATTGGCTGAAGAAATTGCAGGAGAGGTTAATTCTCCTGTAGCTTTGGTCGAAGTTCATCCTACTCACGAACGAATGGAGATGACTTTGGTTTGGCTCAATGAGAATCGTCCTATTGATTTTCGTAATGATGATGATTAACTAATAGAGGAATTGATGAAGGGGAAATGATTGGAATCAACATGGATGACCCTGTTGATGAAGAAGAGCTTCAAGAATCAACATCTGAATCAGAGTCTGATGAACCATTGACTCCTGAGCAGAGAATCGAGGAATTAGAGCAAGAATTGGAACTAGCAAAGAAAGATTTACTATATCGACAAGCAGAAATTCAAAATGCATTATCTCAAGTTGCTAAGACTAGATCTGAAGGAGTACGCTATGGGGCTACAGGGCTGGCTCGACGCATAGTTGGAGCCGTAGAAAATATTGAGAGAGCATTAGAACATGTTGAAGAAGACGCAGAAGATTCTCTATCCACAGGTATACGACTTCTTTATTCTGAAATCATAAGTTCCCTTACCGCAGAAGGTGTTGAGAAAGTTGAAACAATAGGCCAATTATTTGATCCTGCTAGGATGGAAGCTATTGCCACAATCCCTCCTTCTGACGAATATCCTTCTGGGCACGTTGCATCTGAATTAGAACCCGGATGGATGCTTCGAGACAGGGTGCTAAAGGTAGCAAGGGTTGTAGTGACATCAGATGAGAGTCAGTAGAAGTTCAGTTGTTGTCTATGGTGCTATTTTCCTCCTTCTTTATCCTTCGATAGTAGGTGCAGTTCAGATTGCGAATGTAGTTAATCAGCCTGAGTCTGATGAATTTCCAACATCTTGTGATGATTCACTGTACAAGTGTTCCCGTATAGCCCCGAACCCTCATCGTTCTACTGGTGAAAGTGAGTTGAGATTTTCTAATACCTCAATTTTGTCGATATCAAATGCTATTGATTCATGGATATCAGAGAATTCACTTGCAAAAGAAGTATACAGAAATGAAGGAGTAGAAATGGAACTTCACATTGTAGTAAAAACAAATTTGATCCGGTTTGCTGACGATGTATTTTTTCATGCAGAATGTGATGGTCAAGACGTGGTTGTTTGGGTCCATTCTGAATCTCGAAGTGGAATTAGCGATGTAGGTGTTAATGGGGAAAGAATTGAAGAGATCAGAGACAGATTAATTGAAAACACTGTTGCAGGAAATGCTTGTTCTTAGTCATCCTACAGGTTCTCCTCCCATTCCCATGAATGCTAGTCGTTTGATAGCATCATTTTCTATCAACCAATCCACTACCTGTTCTGGAATATTTTGATTCAACACAGTTCTAATTCCTTGAATATCTGAAATTGTTGACATCATCTGAATAGTCGCTCTAACCCTCCATCCTTGCCAATCATTTCTATTGATTAAATCACTAGTTATTGTATCCCAACCTGCTGCTGCATAAAGATCAGCAGTTCCATTATCAGTTGTAAAAATAGTTCCCGGAGGCCCGTGAAACTTTTCAGCATGGCGTACATAATTAGGGGGGTCGCCTAAATCGGGAACATGAACAATTTCAGCATCTATTTGTCCTAACCAAACTCGGATCATTTTCTCTCGTTCTTCAACATCCCAAGGATTATTCAGAGATTGTTCTATAGATGACGAACCAATACAAATTCGTAAAGGTAGGTCCGATTTATTATTTTCAAGGTAAAATATTGCTTCATTGATTAAAGCAGCATGTCCGTTATGGAATGGTTGAAACCGTCCCAAAACTATCAACGCAGGCTTCATATTCATACCTCTGGCCATCCGTCATACAATATTCTGCCTAAGTTCCATTTGCCTTGCCCCCATCTTTGAGGTTCTAACCATTCTCGTCCGATTAGGGCAATCAGATATTCATTTTTTCTCAATTGAAAAGCAATTTCATGTAATTCTTTAGATGCTCTTTCATGCGCCTGCATTGTTGAAATTATTAGTGGATCTTTTGTTTCATCCATTGTTTCTCCTAATGCCTCTCTTCTTGCCATCCAGTCAAGAATAACAGACTCGACGTATGATGCTTTGTCAGTCAATCCTATTTTGTTAAGCGCTGTTTTCCAGACATGTTCTCTATACAATTCTTCGGCATCCGATAGTTCTGAATCTAGTTGAGGTTCAACGTACAATAGAACTCTTGCTTCCCAAGCTGCCCATTCTCCTGTACTGCACCATTGTGATAAAATGGATAAAGGTTCACATGCATCTTCTATTCCTAACATTTTTCGGTCGACTGCAATTGTTAATTCTTCTACAATCATTCCATCTCCAACTTCTTTTGACCATTTATCTGTCCATTGAAGAAAGTCACCCTCAAGATCTGCAGTAAAACTACGTTCTAGATGAGGATTTAGTAATGGTCTAGTCTCTCTAAGATTTTGTTTTTCCATTCCTTCAATCATTTCTGGGAATGTCATAGTAGCTAATCTGTGCCACCTCTCGACATCAACCAAGCGAATCTGCAGGTCCGGCATGTCATCCTCTTTGGTCCGTTTGACTAGTTGGGGATGAAACCTCGCTCTAGGACGCGGGATTGAAGAGTAGTCGTTGAGAGCGTTACGTGTTGAAAGGGGGGCCGAGGGAAAATGGCGACGATTCGTGAACAAATCGCTTCCCTTGAAGAAGAGATTCTCAAGACCCAGAAGAATAAGGCGACTAATGCCCATATTGGTAAATTAAAAGCCAAGATTGCTGCATTAAAAGCGAAAGAAGAAAAGGCTGCAGCACATTCTAAATCTAGTGGGGGAAGTGACGGTTTTGAGGTGAAGAAGTCAGGTGATGCATCTGTTGCACTTGTAGGTTTTCCGAGTGTTGGTAAGTCAAGTTTGATTAGTCAACTAACAGGGGTCGATTCTGAGACGGGATCCTTCGCCTTTACTACCCTAACATGTATTCCTGGATTATTGGAACATAATGGAGCAAAGATTCAGATCCTGGACCTTCCTGGATTGATTAAAGGCGCTGCTGATGGAAAAGGAAGGGGTAAAGAGATTCTTAATGTAATTCGTTCTTCTGATATGGTATTGTATGTTGTTGATCCATTCCAAGATTCTCATTTCAATATCTTAGATGCTGAATTAACTCGTTCTGGAATGAGATTGAATGAATCGAAACCTCAGGTTTTCATTAATCGAACAGGAAGGGGCGGAATTGTAGTTCGTTCCACATGTGAACAGCCTGATGTAGAATTTGAAGATGTACAAGAAATAGTAAGGTCGTATGGAATAGTTTCAGCAGAGGTGACAATGCGTAGTGTGTCCACACATGATCACATTGTCGATACACTTTCAGGAAACTGTATCTATTCCAGTGCTGTAGTTGTAATCAACAAGGTAGATTTGGCATCTGAACAAGATATGGCACGAACAAGAGAAATGGTTCCAGACAATTGGCCGATATTACCTGTTTCTGCAAAGACAGGACAAGGTATCGAAGAAATGAAAGATTTCATTTTTGAACATTTAAGATTCATGAGAGTATTTCTCAAACCCCAAGGTGAAGATGCAGATATGGCAGAGCCTCTGATAATTAAGGACACAAGCACAGTTCGTCATGTTTGTGAAAAACTACATCGAGATTTTGTTCGTAAATTCCGTTATGCTCGCGTCAAAGGCCCATCTGCTAAGTTTGACTGGCAAAGAGTTGGATTGGATCATTTGTTGAAAGATGGTGATGTTTTATCGATAATTGTCCGTCGATGATTAAACTTAGTTTAGCGGTCATCGTTAAATGACCCTCCTTGGGTGCTCAGTACAGAGGCCTCACCATGTCACGCGTTGCTCCACGAGTTGGTTTCATGGCAAGTGCCGTTTCAGTGTTGCTTATTCTTTCACTTCTAATGAATTCATGGTTAGGGTTATTTCCAGCAGTAATTTCTGGTGTAGTACCTATGAAATTCCATCTTCATTATTACATTTCAAATTTGTTAGGGTTGCAATTTTCTGCTGCAGCATATTCTGAATCAGGAGTAATTACACTTCAAGAAAATATTCAACTAATTCTTCTCCCTATTTTTATAACGATTGCTAGAATAGGACTTCGTAAGATACCCGTTTTTGAAATGCCAAAAACAGCTAGTTTGTCAGAACAGGCAGAAGCAATGGAGGCCGGAACCGTTGCTAAGGTAGCAGTAGAAAATCAGTCTAGTGGTATCACGATTTTATTGTCTAGAATACTCCTCTTCAGTACATCATTATTATTTATTTTCAATAGCATGATAGGTGTCTTCCCTGGTTTTCTTTTCAATCAAGGTGGAATGAAGATTCATCCAATTTATGCTATTGCTCGACTTCTTGGAATGGACCCGAGTGGACCTACATGGTCTCAAGCAGCAATGATAGGAACTCAAGAAATCATCATGATTTGGATAATAGTTTTCATTACTCCATTAGCATTTTCAATAAGGCCTAAACCGTCTCAATCAGAAGAAATCCAGTCGGAATTACCCCCTGTTGGTAGATCAAATGACAGAGTAATCAATCCTCTTGCTGCTGAAGTTATTGCATCAGTTTTGGGAGAAGCACAGAGGGTTGACTCTGAAACAGTTGACTCTGCACTAGGCGAGATGGACAAGATCGTTGAGTCGAGTATTACTTCTTCTCCGTCAGCTGTTATGGGAGATATGGTCGAAGATGAAATTTTAATTCATGAAGATGGAGAATCGTCTGGTCCAGAATTTGTGATAGAGGCCCCTAAAGAAGAAGCGAAATTACATTTGGATAAGGATGATGTTAATGCGATAGAAAAAGATGTTCATGAGGAATTTATTCCAGATGCCTCAACACTTTTAGGAATTGAATCTCCCGATGAATCTTCTACAGAATTATTGCTGGAAAATGAATCCTCCTTGGGGGGTGAAGAGCCTTCTCCTATAATCGAGGTAAAAGAGAATGAAGTAGATATTTCTGAAGATGAAGAAACTAAGTCTTCCATTAAGGAGGTTGAAGTTCAAGAAGTAGATATTTCTGAAGATGAAGATATTGAATCTGATATCATTGAACAAGAAATTGAAGATGTTTCAATTCCTAGTAGGGCTACTCCTAGTATTTCAGGAGAAATGTCTGTTAGGCCAACGAGTCTTCCTGCTACTGCGGAATTAGATCCAAAGACTGGAAGATGGATGATTAATGGTGTCCCAGTAGGTCCTAAGGTTACTGCAACAGGTCTTGATTCTGATTCTAGAAATGTAAGAATCGGGGGGGAAGACCCTCTTAAAGAATCTAAGAAAAACGAAGAAATCACCACTCCAAAGAGTCCAGAACGTAAAGGTGAGAAAAGAGGTCAGAAGATTGAGACGCCTGAATCTGAAGTTCCTCCACAAAAGCTAACTAAAGATGGACAACGAGAACACGAACCGCTTCCAGATATGCCTGAGATGACAGGTAGGCCAAACGCTGAAAGGCCTAAGGAAAGAAAAGATGATGTCGAACTTCCTGATATGCCTAAATTCTAATTTTGAAACTAATTATGCTGAAATAAGGAGGCAATTCTTCTATGCGCTCCCATCAAGAAGAACCCTTCGAGGTTCTACGCATATTAGGTGAGCAAATCAGAGTTAGAATAGGTCTTCTTGCAATGGTTGGTATTGTTTGTATTTCTATAGGATACATACTTGCTGGAGAGGGAGTTCAATGGTTACTTTCTTCATCATTTCTACCTGATGGGGCTAAGGTGGTTGTACTACATCCTCTTGAAGTGGTTCTTTTACGATTGAGAATAGCTGGTTATCTTGCTTTAACAGCAATAGTAATTGTCCTTTCTATTGATGTTCTCCTACGTGGAAGAAGAGTAGAATCTTTACGAGAATCTGCATCAGATCTTTCAGTGACTATTCAGCCTCATGTTGGTACTGCGATTGTTGTATTTTTCTCAATGCTTGGATTGTCTGCATTGGGAGTATTCTATTCGTTTGAATTTGTGATACCGCTGTTGTTAGAATATCTTACTTCTGATGCTGAATCAGTAGGTCTTACTACTACTTGGCAGTTAGAAGCTTGGGCGGGTTTCATCGTATCGTTGACCGGAGCTAGTGTACTTGTTTTCCAAACTCCATTAGTTATTCTAGCACTTCTAAGAAGAGAATTAGTTAGTAGAGAATCTATCTCTTCCAGACGTCGTGAAATTTGGTTTGTAACTGTCGCATTTTCTGCATTTGTTAGCCCCCCTGATCCATTATCCTTACTTTTGGTTGCTTTACCTGTAATCGTGCTAATGGAAGGCACTTTGATACTAGATTCGATATTTTCCAATGATTAGTTCAAACGGTGAACGCTTTGAACCGACTGCCATGCGCAGGTACATGGACATCACAATTGTACTAGGTAGCAAGTCGGACATGCCGGTAGCAGAAAAAGCAGCAAAAATACTAGATGAATTCGAAGTAAAGTATCAAATTCGAATTGCTAGCGCTCATCGTTCTCCCGATTATCTTCATGGAATTGTAGATGTTGCTGAAGAAGATGGTTGCACGGTGTATATCGGGATGGCTGGAGTAGCAGCAGCTCTTCCTGGTGTTCTTGCTTCAATGACTCCTAAACCTGTTATTGGTGTCCCTGTTGGTAGCAAAGTACCGTATGATAGTCTTCTGAGTATTGTTCAGATGCCTCCTGGTATGCCTGTTGCAACTGTGGGGGTTGATAGAGGGGACAATGCAGCATTACTTGCTTTACAGATTATTGGAGTTGCAAACGATGCAATAGCAGATGCAGTAGTTGCATATAGGGAAATGAGGACGAATGCAGTTATTGCTGATGATCAAACTCTACAAGAAGAACGTGGCGCTTAGGTGGTCTTATGGACACTCAGATGTTAATCGATGAGGCAGTAGAAGCTCTAACCTCCAAGATTGATGATACTGCAATCATAGCATGTAGTGGGGGTATTGACAGCACAGTGGCTGCAGTTTTAGCGAATCGTGCCATTGGTTCTATGCTACATTGTGTATATGTTGACACTGGATTCATGAGAAAGAATGAAACTGAAGAAGTATCAAAAATGCTTAACGAACACGGTTTGAACCTGAAAGTAGTAGACGCTAGTGAAAGATTCTTCAAGCATCTAGAGGGAGTAATTGATCCGGAAGAGAAAAGAAAAGTTATTGGCGAACAATTCATCAGAGTTTTTGAAGAAGAGCAAGTTTTGATTGGCGCTAAGTATCTTGTTCAAGGAACAATCGCACCAGACTGGATTGAGTCAGGAGGTGGTTCTCGTGATACAATCAAATCACATCACAATGTAGGGGGACTACCGGAAGATGTTGATCTAATAATTGTAGAACCATTGAGAGAATTTTACAAAGACGAAGTTCGAGCGATAGCACGAGTACTAGAGATTCCTTCTTCTGAAAGACAACCTTTCCCTGGTCCAGGTCTTGCAGTTCGTGTTCTTGGGGAATTAACTCCTGAACGTGTTGAAACTTGTAGGGAAGCATGTCATATTGTCGAAGAAGATCTTCGTGCTGCTGCTGAAGAAGGTAAATGCGACATTCCGTGGCAATATTTTGCTGCTTTGTTACCTGTTCGTAGTGTTGGAGTCCATGGGGATGTTCGAGTTCATGGAGAAACAATAGTTGTTCGAGCAGTTCACAGTTTAGACGGTATGTCTGCTCATTATGCACCAATTCCTCACGACGTACTGGCTGCTACCTCGACCAGGATAACCAATGCACTGAAGGGAAGTGTCAATCGAGTTGTTTACGATATAACTCACAAACCTCCGGGTACAATTGAGTGGGAATGAAAATCGTAATCACCCGATTCCTTCATGAATGGTAGGGTAGTCGTCGGGTTGTTGCCGAGATAGCTTAGCTGGTGGAGCGGCGGACTGTTAATCCGCAGGTCGTGGGTTCGAATCCCTCTCTCGGCGCTTAATCTGATTCGGCATTCCCCTCACTTTTCAACTCGAATAATCTAAATTGCTCGCAGTATGCGTTTTTTGGTTTATGGAGTGAAACAGGACATAAAGTACACTACGTCGATGGCATGTCATGTATGGAAGTACCTTCTTGGCCACCCTGATGTCGATAGTGATGATTGGGATTATTTCCCCAGCCACTGGAATGATAATGATTGCAACGAGTGTGTTTGGAACGCTAATATTTTTCAGATTTCAAAGTCTTAGGCACATTCCACGTGGAAGATACATTCCTCGTGAGATCTGAGTAGTAGGGGTAGAAATGAGCACTGTTTATTTGAGTCTAATTTTGTTAGTCTTAACTCCGTTTTATGTACTGTTTAAGGCGATTATAGATCACTCTAACCAAATGAAAAAATTTCAAACAGAAATCTAGTAGGTGAAATAATGATGTCCAAATCAATTCCTATCTCGTATGAAGATATTACAATTAGAATGGCAAATTCTAACAATCTTTTAGAGGCAACTGAGTGGTCAATGATGATTGCAGTCTGGGTAAGAAAAGGAGTATTTCACTAGAATATACAACACCTTTGTGAAAATTATAAATCATCCTTAATTTCATTCATATTTGAGTAAGGTATCCAGTCATTACCATTCCACCACATTAACGTTTCATCATTCATTTTTCTCCAAGTGAATCCCGATTCGTCGGTCCACTCTTGGGATACTAACGACTGGATTTCAGACTTATTCGAAATCTTTTGATCCGTGTTATCATTGTTATACCAATCCTCAAGATATTCTCTTCTCTTAACATCTATTCCAAAAACTTCTGATTGAAAGTTAAGCATACTTCTTTCACTAGAGGATATAATTCCATCATCCATTGCGATGGCATATACTTCTAAATATTTCAACTCATTTTGTGTATGAGTTTCTGGCATTAGTGAAGTTGAAAGATTTGAAAAAACGCGAATTATTGGCTTACGTAAAGCTATCAAAGGAACACCAATAATTATCCCTCCAAGAATCCCAGAACCTGGAATTGCATTTTCCATCATTTCTGTACCTATTAAGAGCATAATTGCTCCAAAACCAGCAAATGTGGTAGCAGTAAATCCTTTTCTGAGCCGCTCATCTATTCCCATAACTTCATGATTCAAAATGGCGTATGTGAAAATTACACCCTCAAAAAATGTTGCAAGAATGTGACATAAAATAATTAGTGGTGCGGCGAATGCAAGAACTAAGATTCCAAATTCATCTGTCGATTCTGAATTAAATAGTGTCATCTCGGGAGTCGGAAAACCAAATATTCCGGCTAGAATAATGAGACTTACCACTCCACCGACCATGAAGCCTACCTTTACCATAAATCCAGTTCTTAGTGCTCTAATTTCATCTAGATTGTATTCTGAATCATCTTTATTTTCATTCCTTTTAACCAGTTTTCTCATGAAGTTAGTCACAAAAATTAGTGGGACAGTTGTGGCCAAAATTATGGGAAGGGAGATTGGGCCTACACTAGTTGTAACATACATCGCAGGATATGCTTCAGAGAATTTTTCAGGACAAATTGGTTCATATCCTAATTCAGTTCCAAAGACCGTGTCTCCAAATCCAGAATTGGTAACATCAGAACAAAACACATAAGCCATATCTCCAAAAGATCCACTCAATCCTACGGATAAAATTGGAAATGCAATAATCATGAATGACACTGTTGGTAAGATCCACACAAATTTCCACTGGAATATCTGTCTCCCCTTTTTTGCCCAGTTAGTTTCTATGAAGAATAATGGGAAAAATACCATGATAAACATCCTAGTAAAACCCAACACTCCTCCTAAAGCTCTGAACCAAGTTATTACACGAAGTGATTCTAATGAAAATGGGTATATCCAAAAAAAGGCTAACAAGAAAGCAGAAATTCCTTCGGTAAACAAAAGTATTCCAATGGCCCGATTTTTTAGATTGTCTTCATTTCCTGCTCTAAATACTAAAAATGATAGAGAGATTACGAAAATCCCTGTAATTGCACCTATGAAAGCAACCGAGTGGTTGATGGCAAAAATTCCGCCAGGACCGAATTCAAAATTCGAGAAAACACGTAGATAGTAATCTACAGGACTATCTATCTCAGCCATATATATCACAACTAGATTCTGAATTTAAATTCTTAATCATTCCACTCTGTCCATTCACCGTCTGGCATCTTTATCCACCACTGTCCATTAGTATCCTCCCAGTAACTGTATCCATCTTCGCCAATAGAAACTTCGTCTTCAGGAGGAGATAGCATCTCATTGGTCAAATTCTCTTGTGACATATTTTTATCGGATTTTTTTCTCTTAGGTTTCTTATTTTTGATTTTATTTTTATTATTTTTTGATTCATCTAATGTTTGTTGTCTATCTTTCAAGTCGTCCATCATCAACTCATATCTATTCGCTGATATCTTATCTTTCTTCGCAGCAAGGCGAATTTCTTTCTTTACCGAGTTGATTTCTTCTAAGCTTCTGACCATAGAAATACTTCTTTCTAGTCTTGTTATGAATGCACTTTTCCTAACTCTGAAAAATAATGTCGTTCCAATACCTACTATAGGTATCAAAGCAGCAAAAACCAAACCTATAGCATCCAAATCTCCTGATAGTAAAGCTTCAGAGAATTTCTTCTCTTCCTCATCTTGAGTTTGATTCAACAAGTCGAGTATATATTGATTGTCAGCTACTTCATTACCCTGGTTATTAGGGCTTTCAAGTCCATCAATACAACCATCAGAATCTAGGTCATTGGGTCCTCCAGATATCCATCCTGTGTAACCAATTGGGCAAGCATCGATTTCATCGTTCATTCCATCGTCATCGTCGTCTAAATCTTCGACATCGTCTTTACAACCGTCTGCATCGTAATCAGTCCCTCCTAATCCAGAGGTAGATCTCCATCCAGTTATTCCAGCAGGACAACGATCAGGAGCATCAATTACTCCATCGTTATCATCGTCAGAATCTTCTTCAGTATCATGGCATCCGTCTCCATCATGATCTAATATTTGACTACTGACAAATTCGATGTTACTACGTTTACAGGTATCTATCTCATCAAGAATACTGTCGTTATCATCATCTACATCTTCTAAACTATCCAGACACCCATCTTGATCGAAATCTTGAGCAATTGTCGATGTCCAGTCTAATATCCCTGTAGGACATAAATCAAATTCGTCAGAAATGCCATCATTATCTGAATCAATATCACAAATATCGCCAATACCATCTAAATCATGATCTAATTGTTCAGGATTCGCGATCTCAACACAATTGTCGATTAGATTTGGGTCTGAACCGTTGAGATTATCCCCATATCCATCTCCATCTTGATCAAACCATTGAGATGAATTGAATGGAAATATATCAATTAATCCTGACCATCCGTCTTGATCGTAGTCCGAGCATCCAAATACATCTTTGAAAGAAGTACCCGGTAGTATAATACATCCATCTGGATCTATCCCATTCGGGTTATCACCAAAACCATCAGAATCCTGATCTGACCACTGAGTTATTTCATTAGGAAATGCATCTAAATCATCAGGCCAACTGTCTCCATCTGTGTCAATGCAACCATAAACACCACTGGTCGAATTCCCTGCTATTTCTACACAGCCATCAGGATTTGTACCATTTCCATTGTCTCCAAACCCATCATCGTCATAGTCATCCCATTGAGATTTATCGTTTGGAAATGCGTCGTTCGAATTTGCCCAACCATCTCCATCTTCATCGGGGCACCCTAGTGGACCATATGTGGAATTACCTTCTACATTTGGACATGCATCGGGCGATTCACCATCGATATTATCTCCATATCCATCTCCATCTTCATCAGACCATTGAGTAGAGTTAGATGGAAAATCATCAATTGAATCAGCAAACCCGTCAGCATCTGAATCTATACATCCAAAAATATCGGATTGATTAGAACTACCAAAGGTTAGGGGGCAATCGTCAAAATACATTCCCTCAATATCAGTATCTCCGAAACCATCTCCGTCAGCATCTGTCCATTGGTCCGAGTTATTTGGAACAGCATCGCCTGTCTGGTTAGTTCGTAATCCATTCTCTGGGTTAATATCCCAAAATGCATTGTCCCCATAACCGTCGCCGTCGTCATCTGCCCATTGTAGCGGATTATTTGGAAATCGGTCTGCTCCATTTCCGTAACTCCAATCAGAATCAGGATCTGAGAATCCATCACGGTCAGTATCCAGGCAACCATTACGATCTTGATTGGAAGTTCCTACTAAGATTCTGCATCCATCAATGTTGTCTGGGTACCCATCATTATCGTCATCCAAATCTTCAACAATATCATTACAACCATCACCGTCCCAATCTGTGGTTAAGTTAGAAATCCAGTTTACTAGTCCGAAACACCCGTCATTTGTATCAATTACACCGTCTCGGTCAGCGTCAGACTTGTAAATACTGATGAAAGTGCCATTTTCAACATGTCCCGAACTTAAAATGGGAGCATTCATACTGCAATTTCCGGTATATCCCCAACATACTAAACCATTTAGAGCAATATCTCCATTACTATCAGATTCTAAATCGCTAACTAGTGTATACCCACTAGATGCATTGAAGAAGTTTATAGAAATAAGTCCGAATAAATCAACTTCTGCTAAAAATGCTGAGTTGGTACTAGTTGAAACAGCAGATCCTCCGATTTCTAAAGAACATGTATTAGGGTTAGCGCCATGATGTCTGCAGAATGAACCACTAATTATGGTACGTCCTTGTGAAACAGTCACTGCATCAAAATACTCATTATCGGATGATTCTGTCGCCCAACCACCTTCCCAAGTTTGGGAGGATGTGTTGAAAATACCAAAGAAACCATCTGATGCTCCTCCTCCCGTGAGAATAGTATTTCCTAGTGTTATTGTGGATCCAGTAAATGTACCCACTACTGCTATTCTGTGTTCATCGATTACACTCATGGATTTGATATATTCACCACTATCTGTTGAATTAATTAATTCAATCCAAGTCCAATCCCCATTATCATCAATGTGGCCTAAGAATGAATCATACTTTGTGGTAATATTGAACTCAAAATCATCTCCAAATGTCGTTATTCCACAAACATTGGATGACTGACATATTGTTCCCGTAACATAATATCCGCCGAGAGGAGCTTCAATGATGGTGTCGTCCCAGTCAGAATAGTACAAATCAGCCAATGATGGATTGCGGTCAGCGAACATGCTCGAATAGTTGGTAATCCATCTTACACTACCATCTTGGTTAAGACTGACAATAAATCCATCTGATCCTCCTCGTGAGTTTAAATTCTCGCTGGAAGAACCTATTGTTGAATCACACTGTTCTCCTCCTGAACTGCAATGAATTCCATGAGCAATTGGCCCTCCCACATTGTTTATTGCAATATCATAAATTACTGATGCTTCAGTAGAATTTACGTCTACAAACCATGATATATCACCATTATAATCAGACTTGAAAATCATTCCACTACCCTTAGAACTACTGACATTTTGTGATCCAAATGACATGGAACATTCATCAGTTGCACCATGGCAGAAGTAACCTCCCACATATGCTTCAGATTCAGAAATAGGTGCTACAGCATTTGCTGAGTCTCTTTGGTTACTTCCGAAAACGAATTGATTTGACCAAACACCTACAGAGTTACGGTACATTACCAGCCCATCTTTTTGAAAATTTGTGGTATTGGATACTGAACCATGAACTATCGAGCAATTAGGAGCGGATCCGGCGCCCCATGGTGAGCAAACTTGGCCACTTGACCAAAGAGTTTCATTCGTACCAAATGCTAGTCCGTGCAGATATTCATCGTATAATTGATGGACTCCATTCCCGAAATCGTTGAGTTTTATTTCTTCTAAAGTCCAGTCATTTATTTGTGGGATTTGATTCAATGTTTCATAATTAATTTCTAAATCGTAGCTTGTATTTGATACATCTTCGCGAAAACCAAAAATCTGTAGAAATATAGTTCCAGGGCGCATGGTTGTGCTGACTGACTCATTATCAGTATTGCTCCATGATTGATCTATCCGATTTAGATTCGAATCATACAAACTAGCCTCTATATCTCCGATTGAGTGCGAAAACAAAATATCAATTTCGATAATAGAATATTGTAAAACAGTAATATGAAACCAATCATTATCCCCTGGAATCAAAGTCCCAGTGCCTTTTTCATGTATAGATAAATTTTGAAATAATTGAGTACCATTCCCAGTAGAAGGTTGTTGAATTGGGGTTGCAGAACTAGATGCTTCGTTAGGTTCGAACTGGTCTGGGCTTGAACCAGACCATGCGATGAATGGTTCTTCTAATGGTATTGAATTAATTTCTGAAAAAGGAATAGTGCC
This sequence comes from Euryarchaeota archaeon UBA125, assembly GCA_002502625.1. Classification (GTDB taxonomy): domain Archaea; phylum Thermoplasmatota; class Poseidoniia; order Poseidoniales; family Thalassarchaeaceae; genus MGIIb-N2. The sequence continues at coordinate 2,289 of DAPV01000055.1, read as the reverse complement.
TAGCACAAGTATCAACACGGAAAGCAGTGTCAACTTGTCTCTCATGATATAGCGAAAAAAATACTGAATATAATTCTCACTACTTTATGGGATATTTTTGGCTCAATCATTCCATTCTGTCCATTCACCGTCTGGCATTTGAACCCACCATTGTCCGTTTTCGTCTTCCCAATAACTGTATCCGTCACCACCTGATGTGATTTCGTCAGCAGGAGGTGCCCAATCTGAAGGGATAATTTTACTCAAGATAGATTCGAATTCTTCTTCGCTTTCTTCTTCGATTACAGGAGCCTCTTCTGTAGTAACCTTTGGAGGAGTCCTCTTTGGTGGACCCCTTTCCCTAGATCTTTTAGGAGGGATTTTGTTTTCATCAAGAGTCTCTGGGCCACTGAGTTCTGCTTGTTTTTCTTTCAATTCATCCATCATGAGTTCATATCTTTGAGAAGAAATTTTTTCTCTTTTCATCGCACGTCGGATATTTTTCTTTGCTTGATCGAGATCTTCTAAATCAACAGCTGTCATTATATTTCGTTCTAATCCTCTGATGAATGCACTCTTTCTAGCACGAATAATCACTGTTCCAGTGATACTCACAAGTGCGAATAAAATTGTAAAAACAAGTCCTATAGCATCAAGATCTCCATCAGCTAATTGTTCAACAAATGTCTTTTCAACATTATTTTGATTCAATAAATCAAGTAGTAATTGTTCGTCAGCAATTCCGGAACCTTCGTCTCCAGGGGATTCTGCTCCATCTACACACCCATCTTGATTTTGGTCATTAGCTCCTGGTAGTCCATTTGAGGTTACAGCCTCCCAATTTGTATATCCTAAAGGACATGAATCAAACGAATCTAAAATTCCATCATTATCGTCATCATCATCTTCTGAAGTTCCATCCCTACACCCATCTGAATCGTGATCAGTAGCAGGAGGTTGAGATCGTGACTCCCAATTTTTTGAACCTTTAGGGCAATCATCATTTGTATCTTTCACATTGTCATTATCATCATCATCATCTTCTAATTCATCATGACAACCATCTCGATCATAATCTAATTCTCTGTCCGTGGAATTCCATCCGATTTCACCAGAGGGTGAAGAGCATTGATCTTCATTATCCATTAGTCCGTCATTATCATCATCTTGATCTTCTTCTGAATTATCTAAACAACCATCTGAGTCATAATCTTGAGATATTGTTGATGTCCAATCAAGTATCCCTGTCGGGCAGATATCTAACTCATCAATAACGCCATCATTATCTGAATCGCTATCGCAGACATCTCCTAATCCATCTCCATCATAATCAGATTGTAAAGGATTAGCTATCTCAACACAATTGTCGATTAAATTTGGATCTGAACCATCTAAATTATCACCATATCCGTCTTGATCTTGATCAGACCATTGTGATGCATTAAATGGGAATGCATCCGTATTCCCTGACCACCCATCGCTGTCAAAGTCTGAACAACCTAGTACGTCGAGATAAGATGTTCCAGGAATAGTGGGGCACCCATCAGGAGATGCTCCATCTGGGTTGTCTCCATATCCGTCATTATCAAAGTCAGCCCATTGTGAATATTCATCTGGTAATTCGTCAATAGAATCTGCATACCCGTCACCATCAGAATCGATACAACCTAAGATTCCTCCGAGGCTTGAATTCCCAAAAGTTTGGATGCAATCATCTGCATCTGTTCCTTCGGGTTCATCCCCATACCCATCTTCATCCGTATCATTCCATTGTGAGGGGTCATTTGGAAATACGTCCAAGTCATCAGGCCAGTTATCTGCATCTACATCTGGACATCCAAGACTTCCTGCCATGGTAGATTGACCAGAATCATCTGGACATTTATCTGCACCTAGCCCAGCCGGATTATCTCCGTATCCATCTCCATCTCTGTCAGCCCACTGTGTGGAGTTTAATGGGAATTCATCCTCAACATTTGCCCATCCATCCCCATCGGTGTCGATACATCCATATTTTCCATTTTCATTCGAAGTACCTGGAACAGTTGGGCAATCGTCATATCTCTCTCCTTCAGGATCATTATCTCCATACGAATCACCATCCATATCTTCCCATTGTTCCGGATCATTTGGCGATCCATCTCCACTTTGATTCACAAATAAGCCTGTTGATGGGTCTACATCGTAGTAGTGATTGTCACCATATCCATCTCCATCTGTGTCAACCCACTGAGAAGGATCAATTGGCATAAAATCTCCAGAATCTGAATATCCATCTCCGTCAGAATCGATGCATCCTAATCTATCTAG
>DAPV01000012.1:7029-10545 GCA_002502625.1 Euryarchaeota archaeon UBA125 | reverse complement strand
ATATCTCACGTGAAAGTGGGGTATAATTTAGAGATCTAATGGAGTCTTCTGTTGGGATAATGGCTTCTCCACCTTCGGAAATAACATCAGTAGCCCCCATAGTTTCATGATCTACAATCGGTACTGCAAGTAATTCTGATGAACTTTCTGCAAAATATGCATAACCCACATAAGCAATAGCATATTCGTCTTCAATCAAAGCGGAAATAATTGCGTTATCTTCAGCACTGCTTTGATAGCCCCTATTCCCATCGAAGCTCTCTTCAGCATATCCATATTCACGCAAGAAACATTTCCTACAGAAAACGTTCTCTCCAAAATATTCGTAAGTGCCAGATTCTGAATCCGCCCCCCACAAATTAATTGATTGTGTTGAACATGCTGGGTCATCGGACAAATCAGACCATTCTCTATTTGTATCTCCGTCATTATTTGATGTGACGCTAGCCATATCTAAATCCGCTTCAGATGAATATGCCAAATCTTCATCTGTCCAATCTGAATAAATCCATCGTAACTGAGCGATTGATAATCCTCCTAACCGTTCAATACATTCAGCTGCAGCGCCACCTCGTTTGACAATAACAGTAATCCCGTCTAATGCAATAGGAATTTGAGTCACCTCTACATCACTATTGGCACATGTATAATTTCGACTATTACCTTGCCTACTTGCTTCTATTGCCTTCCAACCTCTACTCATGTCTCCAATGTCAACATGATCTTGCCCTGTACTGCATACTCTGGATGCTCCTGCACTTGAACCACCACCGGCAACATATACTGATGTTTGACTATTTGTCTGCATGAATGATGAAGCCCAAGCAGTTGCGAGTGGATAAACTGTAGAGGAACCTGCCATTGTAATGGCATTTTCATCTATATCTTCTGGTATCGTAATTGGTTGATTCGATACATTTGGTATTTCTGAAACTTCTTGCTGGTCCCCGAGACAACCGGAGAATGAACAACCAAAAAACAAAACAACAATGATGAAAGTTGGCGTCCTCACGATTCTTCGAGAGAGTTCTAGTTGTGGGTAGATTCCCCAATAAGATATTTAGTCAATATATATTTGAGGAAAACCTATTATTTACTTATAGATGTTGATAAATACTATATATTTTAAATAATTTTGATTTTATTAATCTCTCAATTTAATCTAAAAAGGTGATTTCAATCCATTTTTACAGTAATTGATAATAACTTATTCAATCTATTTTATCATTAGTGGTAAAGAAGATGATAAATTGTTTCAATATAGCAATATAATTTACTATATATTATAATGGGTAGATTTCTATGAAGAATGTCGAAATTTATACCCCTGATCTTGATAAAAGGACCTACTACAGAACTGTATTTATTTCTGATGCACATTTGGGATATAGAGGGGTAAAGGCACAAGAACTCTATGCATTTCTTAATTCAATTCAATGCCAACGTTTGCTGATTGTTGGCGATTTCATCGATACTTGGGTTAGTGGAAGGAGTTGGTATTGGCCAGAGATCAATGACAAAATATTGCATCGGGTTTTAGAGATGGCAATAGAGGGAGATACAGAAGTAATTTACATTCCAGGTAACCATGATGATCGATTTAGAAGATGGGTTGGAACTACTTTTTCAGGGATTAGAATCGAACAAGATTTTGTTCACACCACATTAAATGGGAAAAAATTACTTGTAATGCACGGAGATGAGTTTGATTTAGTAGTTAGACAACATATACGATTATCCAAATTCTCGCATCATATTTTTGGGCTACTAAGAAAAATGAATAGAATAATAAATATTTTACGAAAATCAATCGGCAAGAAATCTTGGAGTTTGTCAGAATGGGTAAGACGATCTTATCAACGAATGGTTAGAGCTAGAATTCGTCTTGCTGAAGCAGCAATCAATGAAGCAAAGGAACGACAATTAGACGGAGTAATATGTGGACATATACATCGTTTAGAACAACTCGAAATTAACGGTATGGAATATTGGAATACCGGAGATTGGATGGAAGATTCAACGTTCATTAGTGAATTGATTGATGGAACGTTAGTTCCAATGAGAATGAATCCACTAATTGATAAAAAATCATTTGATTTTATGATTGATAGGGTTGAGGAATTTCGTGAATCTCGAAATAAATCTTATTTGCAAATGAGCACACAATTGGAGACTTAATCATGAAAATAGCAATGGCATTAGCAGGTGAAGGAAGAGGACATACTGTACGAGCCGTAGCATTAGGTCAAGAATTAATTGACTTAGGCCATGATCTGAGATTCTTTACCAAGGGACAATCAGAAGACCTGTTGATTGAAAGATTCGGGCATGATTCATTACAAATAATGCCCGTTCCTCGTTTCGTTTCTTTCGGGCCGAGAGTTTCAGTCACCGCAACAGGCATAATGGGAGGAGTATTCCTTCTTGGAATTCGGAATAAAGTAAAACAAACAATAGACGATATGGGAGATTGGAGGCCTGATATTTGTATTAGCGATTTTGAGCCTGTCCTTCCGAGAGTAGCAAAAAAATTGAAAGTGCCTTGTATTTCATTTGACAGTCAGCATTTTACTATTGCTTGCGATATGAAAAATTATCTCTCAGTTATCCATCGGATGAGAATTTCGATAGTCGCATTGATTGCAAAAATATTCAATCCTTATGCAAAACTTCACGTTGTAAGTAAACCATTTTCGCTACCGGTTCGAAAAAATAAATATCACCTTGTGGGCCCTATGCTTAGACCTAGTATTGAAAATGGAAATTGGGAACCAACGAATACTCATATCGTGTGTTATTCCAGAGCAGCTCTTTCCAAATGTCTTCCAGAAATTTTCAATTATTCTGAAGAACTAGGTTTAGAGGTCAGATTATATGGATTCCATCCAGAAAATATTCCAACTCATGTAAAGAAAATGCCAATCTCAGATCAAGGATTTGTTGATGATTTGTTAAGTTGTAACCTAATTATTAGCACCGCTGGAAGTCAATTAATTGGAGAAGTCGCCACATTAGGGATTCCTTCAATTCTTATCCCCGAGCCCGGCCAGGTTGAACAAGACATTAATGCAAGATTAGCAGAATTCTGCTACAAAAATTTTGTTAGAATTCCATATAAAAAATTCTCTAAAGATAATGTAGATAGGGGAATGCAGTGCATTGAAATTCAGTCGTATCCGGAATTGAAAGGGGGCGCAAGGTTAGCAACAAAAATCATTATTGATTATTCTGAAAATATGATGAGTGAAAAAATAGGTAAAAATCAGATTAGAGTTAATCATAGTTTAATATAATTCAAAATAAGGAAATGATGGATATGGATGTTTTTACGCACTTTATCATTGGTGCAAGCATTGGTGAAATAGCTCCTAAAGATATCAAGAATAGACACGCCATTGGAGCAAGTTTTGCAATTCTTCCAGACATTACAAATGTGATATTCGTCCATCCATATCTTGGATGGTTAGCAGGGCACACAATTCCTTTTGCTGTTTCTCAAGATTTCATAAATCACCC
>DAPV01000012.1:0-6727 GCA_002502625.1 Euryarchaeota archaeon UBA125 | reverse complement strand
TTCTCAAGATTTCATAAATCACCCAGAAATCCTTCAACACTGGACGTATCAAACTTGGTTATTTTCTCACGGATTTATTTTTTGGTCCTTTTTTGTTTTACCATTTTGGAACAAACATCGTGCAGCTCCCTTAGCAATTCTCGGATACCTTTCGCATATTTTGATGGATCTCCCATCACATACAGGCATTTTTGGACTACAACCGTTCTATCCTTTCCCATTTATTTTCAATGGTTGGTTTGATGCATGGCTATGGGGTCCCATTGAGATTTTCCTCAGTGTAATTGCTTTCAGTATCGTCTTTGCAATTGTAAGACAATCTAGAACGTATTGGGTTTGGGAATCAGAGAACTCTATCGAGCAGGAATCATTTGTTTGATTCTCCTGATTCCCTTTTCTGTTTTATTTCTCAAATTTGAATTCAATTGAATCATGGTGAATTAACCCATTCACCCACTTAGAATTATGTGTTTTTTATCACAAGGGCTATGAACGGCGTTAAAGATGTATATACATGTCTTGGGAGTTAGTCGAGTTGTCTCTCTTACGGCCTCATGAAAAGACATATGATTGGCGTGTTGAGAAGATGTTTACAAAGATTCAATCCAACGGTTTTTTTCACAAACCACTTTTGGTAGATAGTGTGACGAAAACTATCCTAGATGGACATCATCGTTATGAAGCCAGTTTACGACTTGGCCTAAATAGGGTTCCTGTCATTCTCATTGATTATGAAAATGACCACAGAATTGAGGTGGGAGCTTGGCCACCTGCTCCCCTCAACTCAGTAACTAAAGAACTGGTGATTGAAACCTCTATGCAAAACCGCTTGATGAAACCAAAGTCCTCGAAACACACAACTAACTTCCCAATTCCTAGATTAGAAATCCCACTGACGGAATTATAGATCTTGTTTCTTGATTGTTTGTAGCATACCAGCGACTGTTGGTTTGACATGACTCCATACAGAAGAATGGACACTATCAACAGAATCACGAGTATGGATAATGGGGTGAGCACCAATATTTGCATATTCCAAGAAGGCGTGACGGAGGAGTTTTTGATATTTCAAGAATGAACGAGTTATCGAGGGTGATAGTGCTAAATCCGCTCCTGCTTCATAGTGATTTAGTTTGGTTATGGAATCATTATTCATCATGCGATTCAACAGCCGGCGGCCGCCGGCTTGAAGGATTATGGTCACATCAGGTTCAGGCATGGTTTTGTATAATCCTCCAATCCATTCTACATCTCCTCCCCGTATTTTTTCACGTATCATTGGAGTAGCCGTATATCTATCAGCGATTATCACAAACCCAGCAGACAGGAGTGGGTCAATTTTATGGATAAATTGATCATGCAAATCCGTAGCATATAGAAGAGCCCGAGTTCGCCAATTCAATTGATGGAGGTCAGAACTAGATTTTTTTATGAGATCCCCGAGTAAATCTGAACGAGCAAGCCCCACTATGGAAACAGCAACACCATGTGCTTTGAGGCGTTCACTCAACAGTCGTGCATGCATAGACCGACCTACATTGTCGGGGCCCTCAATAACGATGAGCTTTCCTTCGTAACTCATTTACTCTCCTCCTCAAGAGCCCCCCAATCAAAGGATGAAAGGCGAATCATTTCTGCCTTACGATCGGTCTCGTCAATAGGTTCAATATTATCAAGGTCAACATAATCTGAAATTAATTCTCGGACTCTTGTCTGGACTTCCGCCACAGTGCCCATTGCATCAACACGAACAATTCGATTTTCGTCAGCTAACCTATCATAAATGGACTTAATTTTTCCTTGGAGAATCTTGTATGATTCAAATGGGTCTAATGTCCAACCCATATCTAGACCCGCTTCGTAAAACTTTAGATTAGGTCGTCCAGAGGTAATTCGTTCATAACCTACATGGGTAGGTATATCGAAATATAACGTAATATCGGGCTCTCTAGCAAATGAATAATTATCTTCAATCATCGATAAATCAACACCTCGAGCACCGTCTCGTGCCATAGCCGTGAACTTATATCGATCGCAGATGACAATTCCACCCACCTCTAACATTGGCTCAATTTGTTTATTCCATCGATCTGCAAAATCTGCGGTATGAATAAGATGGAAGGTTTGAGGTTTCAATCGCTTACTATCTTTACCAAACTTGGTAGCGGTAGCAACCATTGGACTTGAGTTCCATTCAGTATGATGAACAGGAAGTCCCAAGGCCCGAATCCAATTGAATATAAGCATAGCTTGAGTGGATTTACCACTTCCATCCATGCCCTCAACCGCAATTAGAATACCCTTATTTTTCATATCATATCCTAGAAATATTATTTAATTAATGTATTTCAACCGAATCGTCCACTAATATATCTTCGAGTTAACTCATTATTTGGATTAGAGAAAATCTGTTCTGTTTTCCCGAATTCTGCCATTCTTCCGAGATACATAAACCCTGTATAATCTGAAACTCGTTGTGCTTGAGACATTGAATGAGTAACAATTACAACTGTAAAATGTTTCTTTAATTCAAGAATTAATTCCTCAATCTTGGCTGTGGCAATTGGATCAAGAGCACTACAAGGTTCATCCATCAGTATTATATCGGGCTCTACGGCAATCGTTCTAGCTATGCACAAACGCTGTTGTTGACCACCTGAAAGACTAGTACCTAATTCATGAAGGCGATCTGAAACTTCTTCCCAAATTGCTGCCCGTTTTAAGGAATTTTCAACAATTTCATTTAATCGTCTACGTGATGGTTTGTAATGGAGACGAACCCCATATGCTACATTGTCATATACTGATTTAGGGAATGGATTTGGCTTTTGAAATACCATACCTATTCTTCTTCGTAATGTAACTAAATCTGTGGTTCTTCTTTGAATATCTTCTCCTTCGAATGATATTTCACCGTCTATTTTACAAATTGGAATTAGATCATTCATCCGATTCAAACATCTCAGTAATGTAGATTTGCCACAACCTGATGGCCCAATTAATGCAGTTACTGCATTCTTTTCAATGGGGACCGACACTTCGAAAAGTGTCTGTACTGAACCATAATGTAAATCCAGATTACGGACCCAAATATGTGGATCACCATCGATTTCTAACTCATCTGTAGATACAAGATTTAATCCCTCTGTTGCAGAGGTTGAATTAGTCGCATCAATTACATTATCTTCTTCGCGGTTTTCTTGATGATTATCAAAATTAGCCTCTATGAAATTTCGAATAAAAGATGTTTCTTCAAATGATGTTTCTCCATCTGATTCTGTAATTGTTCTAAAAATTGCTTCTGTTTCATTTAAAGAAAATGAGTTTTCTTCTGACTCTTCTACGCTTTCAATTAAGATACGTAACATCTTCACTTCTTGTTCATTCAATTCGCCATCGGCTGCTACTAACGCTTCAGCTGCGGCAATCAAGTCATCTCTATCTATGGTGGGTGTCATGTTCGGGTATACCTCCTAAAATGTGCTCTAACTAATATCGCAATGGAATTTACCATCACAAGAGTTGCGAGAAGAACGAGGGAGGTCCCAGCAGCTGCCACTTGGAAACCTGCTGCAGGTTGATCCGTCCATCGATAAACTTGAACTGGGAGTACAGTATAACCTCCTCTAGTATTCGTAGATGGGCCGGAATATTCGGAAACTGTAGCAGAAAAGGGAGAACGATCTGACCATATTGGGAAATTTGTAAGTTGTGATTCAACACCAGGAATCCATGCTAAAAGGGCATCAAGATTAGGTTGTAGTTGATAATCAACATAGAAGAAAGGATCTGGTTCTCTGAAAGTCGCTGCGACTGCGCCCACCAAAATCAGGGGTGCTGCTTCTCCCATGATTCTTGACATAGCGAGGATAGTTCCAGTCATCATACCTGGTAATGAATGTGGGAGAACATGATCTTTGACCACTTGCCATTTGGTACAGCCTAGACCAAAAGCAGCCTGACGTAGAGATGGAGGGACCGCACGAAGAGCTTCTTGACTTGCAATTACAATTGTGGGCATAGCCATAGTAGCCATAGTGAGGCCAGCAGTCAAAATAGAACCGCCTAAACCTAATCCAATACCTCTATCGGTTAAGAAAACCGCTAATCCAAACAAACCAAATACTACAGCAGGAACTCCTGCTAAATTAGTAATCAATGTTTGAATTGCTCGTCTGAATGCATTATTCGGTGCATATTCTTCTAACCAAATAGCTGCTCCAATTGATACTGGAATTGAGAAAAGCATTGTATATCCAACAACGTATACGCTCCCCCAAAATGCGGCTCTAAGCCCAGCTGCAAATGGATCAGGATTAGGGAAGTTAGAAAATATGAAAGCGATATTTATCTCAAAAGGAATCATCACAAATGATATGACTAACAATACTGAAGACATCATCAACCAACTTGACCGGCCACCTATGACCTGATGCACTCTATCTCGTCTGAAGGTTTCAGACCTTGACAATTGAATTGAACCATGAACTAATCGAGTAAATGCTCCGGATATCATAACCAAACTGACACCTGAAATCAACCAACCTTCAATCAAAATCCATCTCAATGCAAATATCCATGCTAATATAGACACAAGCAATGTAATACCATCCGCTATCGCATCAGAACGAGAAATCTCAAAATCAGGCCGGATACGCAATAAATCCGAAATATTTGCAATCAGTGCTAAGATCATTAGTAATGTGAATGATAAACCAATAGAAAATAAGAACGGAGTCAAAAGGTTAGATGCGAACATATCTCGAAGAGCAAATATAGAGATTATTCCAATTCCGACATAACCTATTCTTGACCAATAAGTACGGTTTTTCCTTAACCAAACTCCAAAAGGTCCATCTATCAAAGTTGAGGAAAATTCTAAGCCGACAAAAATGACGATAGATGCACCAAGAGTAAGGATGTATGTGAGTTCAGCATTCAGAACATGAGATAATCCCGCTTGGAAAATTGCCCATCCAATTAACACAAATATTACCCTTAAAAGTAATCTCAAAAATCGCCTAATAACTTCCGATGAAAACGAAATATACGGCGAGATTCTATCAAATAATTTAGATTTACTAGTATGGTCGATTTGGAGAGTCATCTTCCTAAAATATATTACTATGGCTGCGGGAAATAGCATCAAAGCTGTTACAATGGAAAGGAGAATGAACACAATTAACGGAGTATATTGATAATTTGCCTCGTACATCATATCCCCTGATTCAATTCGCTCAGGTGAACCGCACAAATACTCCCATTGTTTCGTATCTATGAATCTAAGTTGATTACAATATTCTTGTGGACTTGATGGTCGACTTGATTCATGAATTGCCAATCGAACATTTTCGCAATCCATCTCGGCATACTCTGGTGAATTAGATTTGTGATTGTCGTCACAAAGATTGTTTTCTGCATTAATTAATACCTCCCATAGTGGAGTTATATTAGACAAATTACTTTCCAAAATATGTCCAAAACCTGTATAAGGTGTACCAGCAATGCCCAATTGTTCAAATCTTTCAGACATGTTACTGATACTTGACAGATTTATATCATACTCACCAGCGACATGAATATCCCATATTTGTTCTGAAGTTAGACCTTGGCGATTGACAAGATTAAGAATACCGTCTCCATCAATATCATAATCTTCAACATCATCGTGAATTCCGTCTAGATTCTCATCTACCATCCATGAGGGATTTAGAACAGGAGAGTTAGATGGTTCGCCATTTTGATCTGTATAATGGCCAGTTTCATTGACAAAATATTTTGTTAGTGTTTCAGGACATTGATCCACGTCTCCTCCTATGATAGGATTCTTTGCCAAATCACCATCTATATCATCATCACAAAGATCTGAAATTCCATCATTATCGAGGTCATTGTCCTGAAAATATCTGAAATCAATCAAAGAATTGCCGGGACCATTTGATAATATGAAATCACCAACTGTACGATAGGCAGATGATGTGGGTGGATTCTTTGTGGGATCAACGAGGTCTAATGTCTCTACTGAGTCTTCATGAGGGCCAGAAACTTGTTTAATCAAAATTGGATATGGTTTAGTTGACTCAATGTATACCTTACCTCTTTCTCTATCGCTTACTGTACCCGGAAGTACAGTAATATTTGAAATTGCAGGGCCAGCATTACCATTAGATTGTTTTTCAGCAAAACGATTGTCACTTGTGAATACAAGATTTCGTTCAGATGGCCCCGAGAAGGATATAGTAATATTGATCATTGTAGAATGTTCAGTTGAATTGTGAGAAATTACTTCATACCCTTCTTCCTGGATTACTTCTGCGATGGTAGCTTCTCCACTTAATCCATTTTCAAATATGAATTTTGCAACTTCAGCTCTAGTGCAGAATTGCGGAGTAAATGATTCAAATGCTTCATCTGGCTTGTATAGAATCCCTTCTTCAAAATCGATTCCACCAATTGAAGAGTTCCACCCAGTTGTTTCATTATTTTTTGCAATATTTACCCACGTTCTACTAGTACTATTATACATTGAAAGATTGGTGTAAATCCCATTTTCATCCTTTTCAAACCAAAGATCGCCTTCGCCTCTGAATAATGGGGGGGTTAAAGTGTAGTAAATCCAAGCTTTTCTATCCCCAAACACATCTGAAATATCTTCAAAGTTAGTAGTATAGAATTCTAATGCTTCATTAAGATAAATATCAGAAGAAGCATTAGCCCAATTCAAACC
>DAPV01000060.1 GCA_002502625.1 Euryarchaeota archaeon UBA125 | reverse complement strand
GATTTAGAAGAGATGATCGAAGAGGTGGAGATAGAGAATTTAGAGGAAATAAACCTCAAGATCAAACTAGAGATGGAGATTGGACTTGCAAAGGTTGTGGGAATAATAATTTCTCATTCAGAACCGAATGTAATAGATGTGGAAAAGCGAAATCCGGTGGTGATTCAGGCCCTAGAAGAGAAAGAAGTGATAGTCGAAGATCGGACAATAGATCACAACGAAGACCTGGAAATAATGGAGAACGACGACAAAATTCAGGGAGTCGGGTCAATCGTTCAAATAACCGAGGGAATTCTAGAGGAAGTCGTGGCTCAAACAACTTTAGAGATAGAAATAGACGTTGATTAACACATAAAGTGATGAATCGAATGCTCCCCCCACTAAGAGGGGAACAGTAAATGTCCAATGGAAAATCCGCAGACGACCTCTGGCTTGATGCCATGGAAGCACGTCAAACTGGAGATGTAATGTCATTCAATCTTCTAAGACAAAAAGCTCTGGAAGAAGATCCTGAATTTCCCGATGCTTTGATGTCAGAGGTTCGAGAATTATTTAGTGAGACTGGACCTCGAGGAGATAAGCCCTCAAAAATGAGCCTGAAGGACGCCGCCATTGGATTGAGAAAATGCCGAACTGTAGTAGAAATAGAACCTGAAAGAGATGAAGCATGGGCAATTGGAGGTAGATTACTAGTTGATGAACTTGGAATGTTTGAAGAAGCATTGATTTGGTGGGATCAACGAAGAAGTGTAGAACCTTTAGAAGTAATTCCCTTGGTTGAACAGGTGGCAATATTAACCGAATTTGGAGAATATGCTGAGGCAGCAAATAGAATTGATCAGATTTTCGGAGAAGGAATGGAATCACCCGATCCTAGGAGTATGATGAGACTTCGAACTCTAAGTGAACAAATCAAACGTGCTGCATCAAAAAATGATGACTTCTTCCGCCCCCAGGATCCAGATAATGATGGATGGATTAGAATTAAGGCATTTAGTGGTAGAAAACCAACAACTGAAACATATTGGCTATTTTTCTTTGTGATGCCATTGATTTGGATAGAAGCAATACTAATCAATCGAGTAATCCCTCCTACTGGAATTTCAACAATGATTCTAGGATTCATGATTATTTTTGCTTCTTTTATGATTGGAAGTAGATGGGTGAAAACCCATGTACATCGATTAAATCGACCCGCTCACGAATTAACTAGGGCAATTAATTCCGAATTAACTAGTGGACTAGTCTGTATCCCAGAAAATATTCGTGATTCAAAACTGTATTCCACATTAAGAGACAGAAGAGCAATCGCTGCAATGAGTAGGCATGACAAAATGGTAGATAATGCAGAAAAAATGGGACGTAAGTGGAAAATATCCCTGCCTGAATGGTTCGTAGATTCTGGGAATGAAGAAGAATAATCACGTTCCAGCAGTATAGTCGCTGTGATATGCAATCTGCTCATTAGTTAGAGAATCTATTTCAAATCCCATAGTTTCCAATTTAGTCTTTGCAAGACCTTGGTCTTGTTCTAGAGTAATATCATGAACAACAGGATCAAGAGATTTACCTTCCTTAGCAAGTCGACATAGTGCAAGATATTGATTTGCGAAACTCATGTCCATAACTTCAGAAGGATGACCCTCTGCAGCTGCTAGATTCACTAAACGACCTCGGGCAAGTAAGAATATTTGACGCCCGTCTGATAATGTAAATTCTTCATTATCTGTCCTGATTATACGAACAGATGATGAGGCTGCTTCTAAATCATCGATATTTATCTCACAATCATAATGTCCAGTATTACAAACAATTGAACCATCTTTCATGGAATTAAAATGACGACCTACAATTACATCTGCCATACCAGTTGCAGTACAGAATATATCTCCCAAAGATGCTGCTTCATCCATCTTCATTACTTGGAATCCATCCATTATTGCTCTTAATGCAGGCAACGGATCAACTTCAGTGATGATTACATTTGCCCCCATTCCTTTTGCTCTCATTGCTAAACCTCTACCACAATGACCGTAGCCGGCTACAACGAATGTCTTACCTGCAATCAATACAGATGTTGCACGGATTATTCCATCCAAAGTAGATTGTCCAGTTCCGTAAACATTGTCAAAATCCCACTTTGTTATGGCATCATTGACAGCAATTACAGGATATCGTAAATCTCCAGCTTCTCCCATAGCACGTAATCGATGTACACCTGTTGTGGTTTCTTCAGTACCTCCGATTACACCTTCAGCATAATCAGACATTTCACCATGAACTCTAACAATCAAATCTGCACCATCATCAAGAGTAAGAGTTGGATTTGCTTCAACTGTTCTATCTATACACCAATAAAAGTCTTCAACAGATTGACCATGCCAAGCATAGATAGAATATCCTTCTCTTGCAAGCCATGCTGCAACGTCATCCTGGGTAGACAATGGATTACAACCACTCCAAGAGACTGTGGCACCTGCAGCCTCTATCGTTTCAATCAATACAGCGGTTTCTTTTGTCACATGTAGGCAACCAGCAACCACCATTCCTGCAAGAGGTTTATTTTTCTCTGCTTCTGCTTTCAAACGAGCTAGAACAGGCATTCTTGCTCTTGCCCAATCTACTCTTCTTTCACCAGCATCAGCCAGGCTAATATCGGCCACCTTGTATGAGTTGCTCTCATCCATGTTTGTCCGTGAATCAAGTCACATATCATACCTTGGTTATACGCTCAGCCTAACGGCTGAGCAGATGTAAACCAAGTTCACGTTCACTATTGTTGGAAGTGTGTGGAATACTGCTCAGCATAAGCCCTAGCCGTCTCTTCTGGATAACCTTGAGCAATTAATTGCTGGACATATGCTTCCTTCGGATCCATAGTTTCAACGCCACCAAATACTGCTTGCTCTCCACCAGATACTGTATTGTCACCACCGCGACCGCGCATCAAGAATAATGTAACTCCAACAACTGCTACCAATCCAAAAATTAATCCTGCAACAATCAACAATAGACCACTACTGGAATCAGCTTCTGTTCCTTCAGAATCGATAACAGTATCGCCACCATCTCCCGTATCCTCTGTTTCAGGAACCAGATTAATCTGAATCTGCTGATAGATTGCAACACCGTCACTGCCCTCTTGAATCTTGATGTAAACAGTTTGTGTTACACCTTCTCCAACCTTGTAAAGGTCATCAATTCCTAGAGCTAGAGTAAATCCGTCATTGTTACCCAAACCGGAAGTTGAATTGAATTTCATGGCGCCCTTTCTTGAGAATTGCTGAGTAGGAGTTAGATTCAAGTCACTACCTGAAAGGGCAACTTGAATCATCAAGTCATTATCCTCTACTCCGCTGTCTACTGTACCATTAATCCATACCAATGGACCCGATTGGGAATCTCCTTCCTCTGGGGTTAAGATACTATACTCAGGAGGAGCATCTCCAAAGTCTTCAGGGACGACTTGGAAGAATAATCGATACTTCTCAGAGTCCTTGTTTGCTCTATCTTGCACAGTTAAATCCATTCGAATTGGAGTACCGGCTGTATTGCCATTAGGATCTACTGTAACATTCTTGAATGCATAAGTGAAATCAGGGGTAGAACGAACATATTCGTGATATGGACTTCCAGAAGGTAGTTGGTCATAACGACGGTCAGAATAAACTCTCCATTCATACGAGGTAATTCCTTTTGTACCATCAGTTGAATCATTATCAGAACTCTCACCTGCATCGAAATAAACACGTCTCTCACAAGGTTCTGTACTCTTACCCGGACAGGTAATTCTGTAGAACAACCATTGGACTCCATTGACTTCGTAATTATCTAATGGAGTGATGTAGGCCTCAGTATCAAGACGATCAACAACAGATGCATGCGCAACTGGTCGTTCAGCATCTGCTTGTACATCATTCGTTACAAGTTCAATAGATGCTTTGCGGACATGTCCATCATCATCATGTAAGAAAAGTGTAACAATCCAAGATGCATCTGTTTTACAATTTGTAGAGGATGATGTATCTAAAACACAGAATTTTGTAGTCTGAGTATCATTAGAAGTATGATCAATTTTGCCTGCTTGCAAATTAGTCACTCCATCCCACTTTGTTACATCGAATGAATCTCCTGATTTTATCTCCCAATTAGCATCCAAGTCGCTCAAAGTAGACTCAAAGGAGAATGTCAACTCAGCATTGCTCTTGAGATACATCTTACTGTAGTCCCACGTCTGGATTTCCCAATCTGGGACTTCTCCATTGATCAACATATTCCAACCATCTGGTCCATTTGTATCATAACCAAATGAAGAGGGGTATGGACTGACATGGTGGGCCAAGATATTACTCAAAAACGGGAAAGTAGAATCACCAAATGAATTGGTAACTGATGGATTCTCTACATCAATAGTTGTTACAATTAATCCACCTGCACCATATCCACAAGTTGCCAACAGAGACATGTCTGGATCTGGTCCTTCAATCAATGTATGGAAAGCAGTATTGAATCCAGGTCGTGGTTGATTGATTTCACCACCACAAACGTAAGGCATCTGATCATTTCCAGTTTGACCAATATTGATGATTGCTTGAGAAACAAAGTTCCCACTATTAACTCCAACGAATGAACTAGGTTCAACATTTTCCATAATTGGATGGTATGAATCAAGGATGGTAATATCGTTCCATGTTACTGCAGGAGCTTGGGATGTGTCTCTATCAACAACTTCGATTCCAAATGGTAACTTGTTATTCAGATAGGCATTATGCGGACCATCTGAATATGGACCAAGATGCATCTGAACTGTTCCACCACTGTTCATGAAAGTCGAGAGAGTATCCTTCACAGATGGGTTTCCGTTGAAACTAGTATCCAACTGACTGTAATACTGTCCATTGAGAACATTGTTTTCAGTCTGCCATGGTAACAAAACCTTGTCATAATGAGTGAGCCAATCGTCAGTAGCGTATGTAGACCAATCGCTAGGCTTGAACTGAGTGTAACTCATCCCCATTGATTGAAGATCTTCACGAACAGTCTTGAGGCGATCCTCATCTGTTGGACCAGATAAAATTGCGATATCAATTTCATCCTCAAAGGTGATGTGATAGAAGTGTGTATTTCCAGAAGGTGTTCCATCTGTTAATTCAGCATAGAATGTTATATTGTATGTTTTTCCATCTTCCCAGCCGTTATAGGGATTAATCCATGAAGTATTTGCTAACTGTTGTGGCTCAAGGGAAATAACATTGTCAACAGAAGTAAATGGTGACCCTGGAACACTATTTCCAGTTGACATATCGACAATATCCATTTTGAGGTTATAATCGCCAGCAAGTACTCCGTTATCCACCTCCATATGGAAATCATGTCCCCTAACCGAATCAATTGGATAGCTACAGGAAATAGACTCTTCAACGCAAGATAATACATCAGGAGCGAGCAGTTTCAAATTTACTGAAGCAACACTGAAAACTATTCTAGTGAGGTTGTTTGAAAGAAGTAGTTCATCAAATCCGTACCATGCAGTGCCTTGAGTAGTATTGTCGAATACACTGATTGCATCTACTCGATAGATTCCTTGGGTAAAGGCGTGATTACCCACATTAACGATTTGCTCTTCTTGAGAATCAAGACCTGTAACAGTTGTAGTATACTCTGCATCAGGGACGAAGGTGAATTCTGTAACAGAAATATTGTCCATTCCAAAACCTGCTAGACCATTGCTACCATCGGCCGCATTAGGATCTGACTGGAAGCGCCATGAGAAATCAACCTCATGGCCTGCAAAAGTAGCACATTCACTTCTCCATTGGCTACTGTCAGCACTGGTGGTATTCAACAGATAGACGTGAGTCAAATCAAGAGTAACAGACTTCTTCAATCCTTCAGAATCAAACCATACAACATAATTTCCATCATCAGAACGATCGCCGAAGGTTTCAATCTCATCGAGGAAACCATCACCTTCGTAATCTTCGCAAGTTTGGTTATTCAGAACTCCATTCTCATTTACGTCATTCCAAGACCCATAAATTCGTCCGTTGTAGATATTGCTACCGTTACGCCACTCGGCCTCAAGACCTGTCTCAGCAGTCCATCCGACTACATTTCCTTCAGAATCTTCTAGAACTTCCATTTCAGCGAAATAATCGAAGTTCATGTAAGCAAAATCACCTTGCATATTTGTTAAATCAATAGTTGCAAGGTTCAATGTTTCATTCCAATCAGTTCCATATCCATCATCAGGACCTCCGAACCAATATGCTCCACTTTCGAATACTGGCCTGTTTTGTGGAACCAATGAATTCTGAACAGATGAAGCTGTGTCATCAATTACAACACCGAAATTATCTCCATCATCACCAAATTGGAATCCACCAGATCCTGGCTCAAAGTCCTCTTCCAAGAGTGTAGTAGCCTGAGCAGTGTAGACTTTAGCAACAACATCGAAATCGGTAACAGTATTTCCACGATTCTCTACCTTTACGTCGATTGGGTAAGTATCTGCTGCATACAATGCACCTTTATCTAGAGACGTAATCTCAGTGGTAGCAGGATCGAATAAATTGGAAACTAAGGTCGAGAATTTGGAATCATCATTAGTTACATCCCCATTAGTAAATCCAGAAGTAGACAAAATACTTGTTTCAATTAGGTACGTTGAACCGTTGATAAAATTAGAAGTTAAGGTAACAACTTCTTCATCTCCTGGAGCAAAGTTGTTCAGAGTCAAAGTCTGAGAAGACACCTGAGGATTTGCTCCGAATGATGATACAGTCTTACGAATTGAAATATTATCGAAAGCGAAACCATCCCACTGTGTCTGATTGGCTTCGTCAAGAGTTCCAACACTTCCAGAAAAGCCAGAACGGAATCGGAAACGAAGATCAATGATTTCTCCGGCCCATGGAGTTAGATCTATCGCATCTTCCCCTGTGTAATTATTCCAATCATAAATCGTTCCAGCATAATATCGATTATTGTTAACTGCTCTTTCGGGTGCATATCCATTTTGAATGTACAGAATTCTATCATTATCATGTCCACCCATGTAATTGATTGTGTCCCAACCATCTGCTTCAGACCAAACATCGATGGTACACACATCGTCATACAATACTCTGTTTGCAATACCTGTAGAACTGTAATAAACCATAGAATAACCAACTGCACATAGCATATCAATATCCAAAGCAGCAGTATCAGAATTGGTTAGATCGACATTCTCGATGAAGAAGGCTTCATCCATATTATTGAGGTACCCTGTTTCAAGTGCCCCACCGTCTGAAGAGTTAGCATATCTAACACCTGCCCACATAAATCCAGTCGGATTATCATGAGCTTCAAACTGGGTATCTGCCTTGTTTGAACTATTTGATGCAGATTCTACATGCCAAGAACTTCCTGAACCCCATTCTCCAGTAAAAGAAGTAGAATCAAGGGAACATCCCGAACAGTTTGAAGTATCCACATTTCCATCAAAGTCATTGGAATAAACAACTGTATCAGTTCCTGAAAGAATATCTCGAACCTTTACTTCAACATCTGCCGAACCACTAACTGTCTCAAGTCCAGTATTGCGAACTGTAACATTCACGTTTCTAGTTCCTTCACCAAGTTGACCACTCTGTGTAAATGGATTATATGCTGCAGGGGATACTGATAGACCTGTAATACCTACATCTTGATTATCCAACTCAACTATAGTAACTGAGTCAACTGATCCCGCCCATCCTTTAGAATCAATCCACAAACTTCCGTCAGTGTAACTAAAGGTGTAATCTCTTTGCCCTACTGCGATATCCAATGCGCTGTTACTTCCGCCAGCTAATTGTCCGACGATGGCCATAGTTGGTCTTCGACCAACGTCAAAAGATTGAGGGTTTTCCCATCCTCCTGAACCATCAGACAAAATAATCTGAACTGTATTTTGATCTTGAAGGTTATCTGTAGAAAGAAGGGTAGTATTACCCAAAGCGGTAGAAGTAATAGAAGTAATAGTAAACAAGCTTGGTACCACAAAATCAACGTGACCATCTTGATTGATATCCTCAATAGAAACCGAGGAACCTACAGCATTACCAATGTAAGCGTAATTTCCAGTAGCCCAATTTGCTCCATTCTTTGTCGCATATGTAACATTCTGGTCCCAACCATCAGTCATAGCAACCAAGTCAACATGTCCATCACCATCAGTATCTGCAACATCGAGATATCCGTCATTGGTAGTACCCATAGCAAATTTGTGGACGTTAGTTGGATTCGTATTAGGGTTGTAGAACGTATTAGCAGTACAATCATACTCAATTGTTGTAACGTTGTCCCAGTTTCCAGGATCGAAGCCCGACTGAGGTCCGTTATATGGAGGAGAAGTCATCAACCAAGCATCGAGATCTTCACAATCACCAAGTCCACCCCCAATTCCACCTCCTGCAACAGTTTCACCATAAGATCCTAGAGTGAAATCATAGTAATAAGCTCCTGATGTGCCTCCAAGAGGCATTGTAGTAGTAGCTTGATTTGTTACCTGAGTAGGGTCAGGTCCACGGTAAATTGCCAGCTGCATGTTTACAATACTATAATCAAGAGTTAGAGAAACAATGTCATCATTTCCATCACCATCGACATCAGCGACATCTATTCCTATCATGTAAGGTGAAACAGTAATCGGGCTTGATTCAGTCCATCCTCCTGAACAATCACCGTAAAGAACGGTTAGATTACCCATTACACCTGGACCATTTACAGTTCTGATGTTACCTTGGAAGTAAATTATATCTGGACTATTATCTCCATCGATATCTCCAATCTCTACTTCTGAAGAGTCGGCAATATCATCAAAACCGGCTCTACGTGAATTGTTGTTAACGGTCCAAACATCTTGTCGCTCTGAAAAATCCCCATTATCATTGTACAAGATTGTTAAGAAATTACCCATTTCACTTGCCGTGACGATGTCTTCTTCACCATCACAATTTAAATCGCCAGCAGCAATAGTTGTTGGATTTCGTTGAGTGTGGTAAGTCTTCTCATGAGAAGCAAGCACTGTAGGTACAAGGCTAACCAAGACTGAACTTAGCATCAAAGATACCAACAGTAATGATATGCGTCGAGTAGACTTTGGTTGATTCAAGGCGTTCGCTGGGGACATCATGACATTCCCACTTAACCGACTCTTATTGAGGGTTATGGGGTCATGATTATTCGACAAGATTACAACTAGTTACCAGTGCGACGGTTTACTATAATGAAAATGAACTAGATTGAATTACTCTTTTTCTAACCAAAATGGGAAGGGAGCATATGCATCTTCTCCATTTGATCCAAATACTCTCTCTACTCTACCCTGTTTCCATAATCTTCTCAACCACTTACCAAATGCTTGCGAATCCATCGAAAAACGACTACCAAGAACTTCAAACAGGATAGATTCGCTAATACTTGGCCATCCATGAGTTCTTACTATAATTTCCATTAAAGCTTGTAAAACTCGTTCTTCCAATGCTAGTTCAGTACTAGCCTCTTCTAATGGTTCGAATGGCTCTAATTCCGACAGTGCACTCTTCAATTCTTCAGCAGACGGAATTGGACCCAATGTGACGCCTAATTTATCAAATTCAGATTCAATATCCAAATTACCAATATCTCTTATCGAAGGAGGAATTCTTGAAGGATCAGGAGTAGGACCAGGACGTTGAGGTGGACCTCCTCTTGCATCTCCTCTCGAACGATTGGAAGAGGAAATCGTTTCTTCGTTATTATTTCTAAAAGTACCGTGAATAGGTACAGTGTAACCAGGACCATCTCCAGAAATACCCAATTCTTTGCGCATATTTTCCACCCAAGCTGCGTCTCCTTCAATCAAAACCTCGATATCGGCTTCAAGATCTCGGAACCGGAATCGGACAGGGCCATCTAGACGCATCTGATGATATGGGTAAAGCAAGGTCTTTCAATCAATCGAATAATCCTAACATCTTAAGCCATTAAATAAACAATTAATTTGAATACACAACTAAAAGAAGTTAGAACAAGTCGGAAAAATATGAATGATCTGGAAACGGAGCAACTCCTTCTGAAAATTCTCCAAGATTTTCGAACTACAGACCCACTGCATTCTGGGCTAGATTATGACGAAATAAAATCACGTTTGATGCCTTTTACTGTCGATGAACCTGGTGGGATTGATGCAATCGTTAGAGCAATAGATGCATATTGGGATACTTCTGTTAACACTGGACATCCAGGATTTCTACGTGCATTCTGGGGAGCTTCTGAACCAGCATCAATTGTAGCATCTCTTCTTTCAGATGTAAGAAATACCACTATGCATTCTTTTGCAGTAGCCCCAGCTGCAACAATAATCGAAACTGAAATGATCAAAGCGATTTCTAATTTGGCAGGTTTCCCTGGACATGGTATCTTCACTACTGGAGGTTCAAATAGTAACCAAATGGGATTTATGTGTGCTCGAGAAGATGCTTTGCCGGGTTCTTCAGCCACAGGATTAAATGGTCAAAACCTGCGTGCATTTGCTTCTGCAGAAGCACATTATTCTGTTGAAGCAGCTGCTAATATGATGGGAATTGGTACTGATTCTCTAATCAGAATCCCATGTATTAATGGAAAAATGGATCCTCAAACACTAGATGAAAAAATAATTCAAGAAAAACAAAATGGCAACCTTCCGTTCATTATTCTCTCCACTGCTGGAACTACGGTGAGGGGCTCTTTCGATGATCTAAATGCTATATCTGAAATTGCTCAAAAACATGGTATTTGGCATCATGTTGATGCAGCTTGGGGAGGAGCTGCGCTGTTCTCAAATAAACACAGTAATCTGCTAAATGGAATTGAAAAGGCAGATTCATTTGCATTTGATGCTCACAAAATGATTGGTTCATCCATGGTATGCTCCGCATTCATAGTACAGGAGGAGTCCATTCTTACTCAGACTATGTCTCATACTAATACAGGAGATTATCTGTTTGACGACCCAAATAAAAAGTTGAGTCTCGGGAGAATTTCCCTTCAATGTGGAAGAAGAGCAGATGCATTGAAATTATGGTTTTCTTGGCTCGAACTCGGTAAAAAAGGTCTAGGAAGGAGAGTTGATGCTTGCATTGATGCTTCCGAGCATCTTGCACATTTGGTCGAGGAACATCCCCAATTAAGTCTAGTTTCTTTTTCTTACTCAAATGTCTGTATCAGATTTACTCCTCAACCAAATGAAACAATTGAACAAGGAAACCAAAGAGTGAGGATGGTTAGAAATTATCTTGAAGATCATGCGAAATGTATGATACTTGATTCAATGTTAGATAATCAACTTGTTATACGATTTACTGCATCCCACCCAAATGTAGACAAAGGAGCAACAGAGGTATTTTTGTCGAATCTAATAGATGCAAATGAAAAGATTTCACTCTGATTCGTCTAATGATAATTCTGAAGTGTTTGGACCCCTAAAAGATAGTTCATTTTCTCTTAATTCGATTGCATTTCTAAGTACTAATCCGTGGTATACTTTCAAATTCCTATTTTTTACTAATTCATTAACTTCTGACTCAAGTTCACCAAGTCTAGTAGAGTCAGTTTCAATTTCGATTAATGTATTAATTGTAGAAAACTTTCTCCGACGGACAACGAAAAAGAAAACATACACTGGAACTAATGCTATTGGTATCACTAATTCACCAGTTAGTACAGAAATAAACCAACTCAACGATATCTCAATTTCTCCCTCATCATAAACATCATCAAAAGAGAACCCTCCGTGATATATTATTCCTGTTTGAAAACCAAAATACTGATTCAACGGAGTTTGTTCAGAATTCAAATGATTGGAATTTCTTTCTATCTCTATATCATCCGGCCATCCATCATTATCATTATCATCATCTAAAACATCTGGAATCGTATCAAAATCAACATCAGTGGGAGTAGAATCTGCGCTAAATGGATCAAATAAGTTCAATCCTGTAGAAGCGGCACGTTCCATCTCATTTCGGATACCATCTCCATCAGCATCGTCATCATACAAGTCTGGAACATAGTCTCGATCAATATCAGAACAACCTTTCAAAATTACCTTAGAATACCCTGGAGTATATGGGCAATCATCAGAGTCATCTAATCCAAAATGATTTGGAAATCCATCATAATCATAATCTAACCAAGAATCATTTCTGGAAGGAAAAGCATCTGCTCCATTCTCCATTGTCCAATTAACATCTGGATTACTGTACCCATCCCCGTCAGAATCGAGACATCCTTGACGATCGATGGTAGAATTACCCCAAATATCCGGGCAATCATCGCCTCCATTTTCATCTGAAAAATCATCTAAATCTTCATTTTCTTCTCCAGAAACTAACGGAACTGAAAGAAGAAAAAATAAACAAAATATCCACATAAGCATTCTATGCATGAAACCTCAGAAAATGACCAAATTCATGAATACAGCGGAAAAAAGTGGTAATTTATCCGAATATCTAAGTCTAGGGAGAGAATACAGACACCATGATTCAAAGATGGTTACTGGCAATTTTGGTTCTCCTTGCTCCTCTAGCAGGATGTACAGGTGATTCAAGTGATTATGAAAAGATACCTGAATTTACGGTTCTTACTGAAGAAGGAAATATCTCAAACAATAATTTTGATGGCCAAGCATATGTGATTGTATTCTCTGCGCAATGGTGTTCTAATCCATGTCATGCTAACCTCCATAATCTGAATCTTAGCGTTCCTGGCATCGATGTATTGGTAGTTTCTACCGATATTGATGCCGAACCTAATGGAGTTACTTTGAGTATGTGGAAGGATAGTGTGAATGAATTTGATGATGATAATGAAAATAATCAAACATTACAATATCCATTTTCTAGAGTAGATCCAACAAATAATTTCGCTTCTGAAATGGGAATTGAGTCACCTGGAACCGTCATTTTTGTAGATTCTCTTGGCCATGAAATGTATAGGCAATTAGGAATGTTTGGAGCTTACAATGATCAAGCAACGTTAGACACAATCAAAGGAATTTGGGAAGATACATTACTTGGTTCTACTGAATGATTACTCAGAAGCGAGTTTTCTAAGTACTGTTTGGAGTATTCCTCCATTTCGATAATATTCAACCTCTACTGGAGTATCCAGTCGAACTATTGCATCAAAAACCACAGTCGTTCCGTCTGATTTGTGTGCTGTAATAGGGATGGTACTTAGCGGGACTAAATCTGCAGTGGTAGGAATGTCAAATGTTTCAGATCCATCTAATCCTAAAGTATCGGCAGATTCTCCTTCTTTGAAAGTAAGTGGCAAAACACCCATACCCACAAGATTGCTCCTATGAATTCGTTCAAATGAAGTAGCAATTACTGCTTTAATTCCCAGAAGGAGAGTTCCTTTTGCAGCCCAATCACGACTACTTCCAGTTCCGTATTGAGAACCGGCAAGAACGACCAAAGACAATCCTTCTTCCTGATATCTCATACTTGCATCAAAGATTGAACTAACTTCTCCTGATGGGAAGTGAGTAGTAAAGCCCCCTTCAGTTCCAGGAGCAACTTGGTTTCTGATTCTAACATTTGCAAATGTTCCTCGCATCATTACTTCATGATTGCCTCGTCTGCTACCAAAAGAATTGAAATCGCGAGGTTCAACCCCGTTAGAAACGAGATATTTTCCAGCAGGTCCAGACTTAGGGAAGGCTCCTGCAGGACTAATATGATCTGTTGTAACCGAATCTCCAAGTTTCAATAAAACATGAGCTCCTTTTACTGGATTTATTGGCGACGGATTAGGTTCAATTCCTTCAAAGAACGATGGTAAACGAACATACGTAGATTCTTCCTTCCAAGGGTATAACGGCGAAGAAGAACTCTCAATAGAATCCCAACGAGGTTCTTGCATGATATCTGCATAACGTTCTCTAAACATTTGAGGAGAAATAGATGAAGCAACAGATGCACTAATCTCAGCATCACTCGGCCAAATTTCAGATAACATTACAGGAACTCCGTCTGAATCTATTCCAATTGGATCTTTTTCAAAATCGATATCTAATGTTCCTGCAAGTGCGTAGGCAACTACCAGAGGAGGGCTTGCCAGATAATTCGCCTTAACCTTCTGGTGGACACGGCCCTCGAAGTTCCTATTTCCAGAAATCACCGAGCCCACAATCAAATCACCTTCATCGATACCTGATTCGATATGCTCATCAAGAGGGCCTGAATTTCCGATACAAGTAGTACAACCATATCCAACAACATTGAAACCCATTTCTGAAAGATCCTCAGAAAGTTCAGCCGCATCATAATATTCAGTAACAACTCTACTTCCAGGGGCAAGACTTGGTTTAACCCATGGTTTAACTTTCAAACCTCTTACCCTTGCATTTCTAGCTAACAAACCTGCTGCCATCATTACACTTGGATTGGAGGTATTAGTACAAGACGTGATAGCAGCTATCACTACATCACCATGTTGTAATTCAAAATTTGAACCATCGGGAGCAGATACTTCGATAGAACGATCTTTTTCTGAAATATCTACTCCATGGCCTTGATGACCAATTTCTGCATTCAAACTTTCACGCCAATGAGATTTCATAGAAGAAAGATTGACTCTATCTTGAGGCCTCTTAGGACCAGCTAATGCTGGGTCAACGTCTGCTAGATTAAGACTCAATGTTGAAGTGAATTCTGGAGTAGAAGATTCAGGTGTCCAAAACATTCCCTGGGCTTGCAAATAATTCTTTACATCAACAATATGGTTCTCATCTCTTCCTGATAATCTCATGTATTCTAACGTCACTTCGTCAACTGGGAAGAAGCCACAAGTGGCGCCATATTCGGGAGCCATGTTAGCAATTGTAGCTCTATCTGGAAGTGAAAGATTAGCCAATCCGGCTCCATAAAATTCTACAAATTTCCCAACAACACCATGTTGTCTCAACATTTCAACAATCCTTAGAGTCATATCAGTGGCAGTGACTCCTGCTCTAAGTTCGCCTTTCAATTCAAAGCCAACTACTTCTGGAAGTAACATGTAAATTGGCTGCCCAAGCATTACTGCTTCTGCTTCAATTCCACCAACACCCCATCCTAATACTCCCAATCCGTTGATCATAGTAGTATGACTATCTGTCCCAACTAAAGAATCCATTAACCAAATTCCTGATTCTTCACGAGCAACATTCGCTATCCATTCCAAATTAACTTGATGAACAATTCCTCGCCCAGGGGGTACTGCTCGGAAATTATCTAGTGACTGTTGACCCCACTTCAAGAATTGATATCGTTCCATATTACGATGATATTCAATCTCTAGATTTCTCTCTTCAGCATCAGGAAATAAACCTGAAATATCGACTTGAACGCTATGATCGATTACCAAATCTACAGGAACTTGTGGATTTACTTTCGAAGGATCTCCCCCTAAAGCTACCATTGCATCCCTTAATGCAGCAATATCAACAACTGCAGGAACACCTGTAAAATCTTGTAAAATTACTCTACTAGGCATAAACGGAATTTCCGCTGGAGACTGAGTAGGGCTCCAAGATGCAATTCTCTTGACATCTTCTTTAGTGACCAAAAATCCATCGCATTTTCTCAACGCGGCTTCCAATAGAATTCTAATGCTATATGGTAATGAAGATAAAGCAATATCTTCACTTTCTTCTAATGCATGAAGTGAAGCATACGATGCATGCTTACCAGAACTAGTCTCAAATTCTCTGATTGAGTCAAATGGATCTGAGGAACTCATAACACTCACAACTCCTACCGAGGGATGTATCGTCCATCAACCTGACTCAAGAAATTACTACGCTTACTAAAGTGACTGGATTGACAGGTGTGGATCCTTGTTGTCCTCCTGTCTCTACTTCACTAATACTAGTAATGAAGGAACATCCACTTGTTATTTGTCCAAACACAGTATGTTGACCATCTAGCCAATCTGGAGTACTATCCTCAGGAATAAGGAAGAATTGACTTCCTCCAGTATTTGGTTGACTAGTCTTGGCCATAGAAATAGTGCATGGCTGGTGCAAAAGTCCATTGTCTGCTTCATCAGGAAGAGTGAAACTAGTCGGATTTGAACATTCGACTGCAGTCTCAGTACCGTCACAGTAACCGTAGAATTCTGCGGCATGACCGCCGGTTCCATCTCCATTCGTGAAGTCTCCACCCTGAATCATGAAATCATCAATTACTCTATGGAAAGGAGTATTATCATAATCTCCTCTTTGAGCTAATTTAACGAAATTATCAACGTGATTAGGAGCAGCATCTCTGTCTAATGAGAGCATTACAATTACTGTTTGCTGAGAAGAAGTTCCTTGAGGGACATAAGAAATTGTTAACTGAGCCATGTCTGTACCTGAAAAATTAGGCTGATCTGCATCATTATCATTGTTAAATAATGAAGAGAGGTTCAAACCTTCATCAGTATATCGA
>DAPV01000078.1:36984-40168 GCA_002502625.1 Euryarchaeota archaeon UBA125 | reverse complement strand
AGTTTAGGTTTCGATATGACTGCTTTACCTAATGATTCAGTAGATACACTTGAAACAATGACTCCAGAATTAGAGGTAAAACATTCAACTGATAATTCATGGGATTCCTCTTGGGTAACAATTCCTGGAAACACTGTCGGACAAGGTACCAATGAAAGATATGTTGCTAATGTTGTCCCTCCTGTGAGTGCAGGAAGTGGAGATTATGATATTCGAAGTCGTTGGACTGATTCTAGGGGCCAGATTTCTGATTGGTTGGAAACGAATGACGCGTTTACATTGTTGAATGGATTGCCTACAGTTCTATCTCCTACAGATCAAGGATATTCTGGAGTCCCTACTGTGAAGGTGGACACTCTTGAAACCGTATCCATGGTTGGATTGATTGATGATGCTGAAACACCTCTTAATCAACTAACTGTAACTAGTAATTCACCTAATTTTGTTTCTTGGGATGCTTCTGCTATGACTATGGATGTTCAATTTTCAAATGTTGATCGAGATGCTCAAGGAAATATTAGAAATCAAGGAATTCAAGTTACAATGTCTGACGGAGAAGATCAGAATGACGGCACAGTGTTCTTTTCTGTAATTCCTAACGGTGCCCCCAGTTGGTCACCTATTCCTACCCAAACGATTAGTGAAGGTGGTTCTGTCGCTGTAGCTTTGACGCAATATCTCTCAGATACTGACAATAATGGCGCAGATGTTTCAGAATCAGAATTAGCGTCTTTAGATATTCATATTGTTAGTATTACACCTGAGAATATTGTCGATGTGTCACTCACAGGTCAAACAATAAACATAGATACGTTAGATGACGACGTCACAGGAACAATAGAAATCGTTTTGAGATCAAGCGATGAATCGCAATCAACCGATTCTACACTGACAGTAATTGTTCAAAATATCAACGACGCACCCCGATTTGAAATGTCTGCTTTAGAAAATCTCCGACTAAAGATTGGAGAATCATTTACCTTAGATACGTCATTATATTCTACAGATGTTGATGATGATAACTCGAATATTTTTGCTCAAGTTACTAGTTCTGAACCTGGTGCAGTGACTCCTATTGCCATTGGTGTTTACACTATGACATGGCAAACGGAAGGTCCTCAATTAGTGCAAGTTAGTTTATCTGATCCTAACGGAGCAGTTGGTCAATTCTCTTTCACAGTAAATGTAATCGGAGATATTTTGTTAACATGGGATGAAGGTAATGGTGGAGATATGTCATTGATTTATGATACCGTTGATTTCGAAACCTCTCCTAAAATGACAGTATCATATATTGGGGCTGAAACATTCTCTAATACAGAAGTTACTTGGCAGATATGTAACACAATAACTGGAACTTGCCACTCTCTCGGAACAGTTGAACAATTTGGAGTAGAATTTGATGTAGTTTCAGTCTATCCTGAAGGACTTCGAATGGGTGACGAAATTAAGGTAGACGTAATTGCTACGGATACTTCTGATTTCGATTATAAGAGTATGAAATCATTTAGTTTGATGGCTTCGGAACCAGTAATTATTGATTCAGATGGAGACGGTGTTGCAGACTCTGAAGACGCATTCCCAGAAGATCCAAATGAAACTCTAGATACGGATGGAGATGGGGTTGGAGATAATGCTGACGCATTCCCAGAAGATGCATCCAAGTCTGAAGAGGCAAGTGCATTTTCATCTTCTGGAGATTCATTAATCATGATTCTTGGAGTTGTAGGATTATTCCTTGTTGCAGCCGTTGGGCTTGGTCTCCTCTTTGTTGCTAGAAAGAATAGAGTTCCAGAAGCTGTTGATTGGTCTAAGACAATTCCAGCCGCTGATCAGTCTGCAAATTCAATGTATGGTGGGGCCGAACATCTCTTCCAACAGCCTGTAGTTCAAGCCCCTCCTATTCAACAAGGTCCACCATTACCTGCTGGTGGACTTCCTCCAGGTTGGACAATGGAACAGTGGGCATATTATGGCCAACAGTATCTGGATAATGGCGGAAAACTTTGAGATTTTAATTGAAAATTGTATTTTTTTCTATTACGCACCTTCAAGAATGAGGCCTAGACATCATTGGTTACTGGGGATACATTATGTCGGACTCTAATATCGATTCTTCTGACATTAAAGAAGAATCTAATGTTGTTGATTCTAATGATGATGAAATCAGTCCAGAAACTCCAAATTGGGCAGATTCTAGTGATACGGGGTCTGAAATATGTACAATCCCGGTAGAAGAGTGGGTGGAAACCCTCACTATTGGTCCTAACACGTTTGAGTCCACTGAAGATGTCCCATTACCAAATCGTCTCGTCGATCAAGTCATTGGTCAAGATGCTGCTTCTATTGTAGTTAGAAAGGCTGCTGAACAGAGACGTCACGTGATTTTGATGGGTGATCCTGGAACAGGTAAATCTATGCTTGCCAGATCAATGACTGAATTCCTTCCCAAAGAACAGATGGAAGATATTCTAGTTTATCGCAATCCAGAAGATGAGAACGAACCAAAGGTTCGTACAGTCCCCGCAGGTAGGGGAGATAGGATAATCAAAGAACGAAAAGCAGCCATTCGTCAACAGAGGGAAAGAACAAATAAGACATTGTTATTCATTCTAATTTTTGTAGGTGCAGCATTAGTTGCAGCAACTATTTCTACAGGAGATATTCTTACACTACTATTTGGTGGATTTATTCTAGCCTTTGGATATTTCTTCCTTCGTTCTCGTTTATCAGCAGCAGATGAAAATAATATTCCGAAATTATTAGTAAAACACGAGCGGGGTGATGATGTTCCGTTTATTGATGCTACTGGTGCTCTTGCAGGTGCACTTCTAGGCGATGTTCGTCACGATCCATTTCAGTCTGGTGCAGATTTAGCAACACCTGCTCACGAAAGAGTTGAGCCAGGTTCAATTCATCGTGCACATTACGGAGTCCTGTATATTGATGAAATTAACATGTTAAGAATGGAAGAACAGCAGGCGTTACTTACTGCAATGCAGGAGAGGGCCTTACCTATTTCAGGAAGAAGCGAAAGAAGCAGTGGAGCATTGACAAAAACTGAACCAGTCCCCTCTGATTTTATCTTAGTTGCAGCAGGAAATCTAGATTCGATGGAAAGAATGCATCCAGCGTTAAGAAGTAGAATTCGAGGATATGGTTACGAAGTTTATGTAAACACAAC
>DAPV01000078.1:0-36601 GCA_002502625.1 Euryarchaeota archaeon UBA125 | reverse complement strand
GAAGTAAAGAATGAGATGAAAAAGAAATCAGGTAAACCAATTCCACACTTCAACAGGGCAGCTGTTGGTTTAATTCTGAAAGAATCTCAAAGAAGAGCAGGAAGACGTGGAAAACTGACTCTTCGTTTGAGAGAATTGGGCGGCCTTGTGCGAGTCGCAGGAGATTTAGCGGCAGAAGAAGATGCTCCTATAGTCACGCCCGATCATATCACTCGTGCGAGAATAATTGCTAAACCCCTTGAACAGCAAATTGCAGATCGTTACATCGAAAGACAGAATGAATATGCAATGTTGGTCAACAGTGGTGCTCGAGTAGGTAGAGTAAACGGGTTAGCAGTCCTTGGCGCAGATTCTGGATTATCTGATTTTTCGGGTATTGTGCTACCTGTAGAGGCTTTAGTTACCCCTGCTCAAGGTAGAAATGGAGCAGTTTATGCCACTGGTGGTCTTTCTGACTTGGCTAAAGAGAGCGTTACAAATATCAATGCAGTTGTCAAGAAATTGACTGGTAAAGATATCGCAGATTATGATATTCATGTTCAATTCCCTGGAACCCATGGAGTAGATGGAGATAGTGCATCAATTACAATGGCTACAGCAATAATTAGTGCATTTGAAGACTTGCCAGTCGACCAAAATTTGGCCATGACCGGCAGTCTTAGCGTAAGAGGAGAGGTTTTGCCGATTGGAGGCGTAACTGCGAAGATTGAGGCTGCTGCTAAATCAGGTATTACTCGAATAATCGTGCCTCGAACTAACATGAGGGATGTTTTAATCGATGAAAAGTATCAAGCTATGGTTGATGTTATTGCCGTAGATTCCTTAGATGAGGTTCTTGAGCACGCTTTGATTCAGAGTGAAGAAAAGGATAGTTTGGTGGATAGATTGTCTAAAGTTGTTGACAAGTTGACCTCTATACCAGATAAAAGCCCAGTATGAATTAAAATCCTAAGATAGATAAAATCCATACGATTGGATCACCGAAGATTACCGCAAGAGGAATACTCGGTAAAACATACACTAGGAATGGATGTTTCTTTGTTATCCATGCTTTAGTTTCACCTAATTGACCTAATTCATCAATTTTGGTAGCAATTGTATCTGAGTTTTCCTTAGTTCTCTTTGGTCTCATTCTGACAGAAAGCTTTCTTTCCCCATCCGTTCCATCAATTACTTCACTTAGAATCCACACGTGCTTTCCTCGAATTTTATCTAGTGGCCATTTTTCTGAATGCCAAATCATTTTGATTGGAGATGTAACACCATTAGAGATATTTGAAACAATTGTTCGAATAGGCAAAAGAAGGAAACTAGCAGCGGACCAAACTAGAACAGAAATCATTGGAGGAATCAAAGATGACATTCCAATCACACCAATTCCTGACCACCATGGAAGGGCGATAGCCACTATCATCAATGCCTTTGCATCTGCTCCTCCATGTAGTAATCTCATTCTCCAAGCAAGTTCAATGAATCCTATACAAATACCTAGTCCAATCAGATCTAGCAGAATATTTGCATGTATTAGTGCTAATTCTAGATCTGACCCGTCTATTATCAGGAATAGAGGGGGGTTAGAATGTAAGCCCATAATCCATAGTGCATTTTCTGCATGGAGTATAACACTGCATCCTAATCCAACTAATCCTAAAACATACCATGAGAAAACAGCCCAATCAAGATATGAGCCATTTTTCATATCGTTAAGTGAGGGTGTTCCTATCACACTAATTGATGCCCAAGCAACTATGCCTAATGCAAGTAAAATCAGTGGTAAATCCGCTTCTAGTAACATCATTTCGATACATAAGAGAAAAACAATAGCTACCCCCCATCTTATCCACCAGTCATTTGGTACTCTTCGAGTCCAATGATCCATAGCAGCGGCACCACCCATGCAAAGTAGTAGAATTGTCAAACGAAGAAGTCCGACGAAATCTGAGGGGGCCACTGTCCACATCTGATACGGCTAAATTCTACAATGAACTTAAAGTCGGCCGTCCTCCAACCACGGAATAGTGCGGAAGGATGTGTAGAAGCCATGAACGATGTAAATACGCGAATCCAACAAATTGCTACTGTCCTTGAACAACTTCAGGACAGCCAGGTTCCTCGAAATATTCGCAAGTCTGCGAAGGAAGCAACTACTGATTGGTTACTAAATCAGGATAAGGAAATGGATGTACGTTTAGGAATGACAGCAAGTAAGTTAGATGAGATTTTCAACGATGCGAATCTTCCTATCCACTTTGGACCTCTTTGCCTTCAAATTCAAACTGCTCTCGAAGCTCTTCTTCGAGAAGTGCAATAGAGTTCTTGAGACTATTCTAAATGAAGTGCGATGAGCAATGTGATGATGATAATCATCAACGTTGCTTCTTCTCAACTATCTTTGGGCGGAGGCCCTTGTAGCCACATTTCCTACATTTCAGTGGCTTCTTTCGACCTCTATGAGTTGCTGAGCATTTCATGCAGACCCACTTGTGTAGGTTGCGCACTTCCGCCTCAGGGAACCGGGCCATGGCACGGGGACCAATCCACCCTTCATAACCGCATCGGATGGAGTAATGTTCTCTCTTCACACAGAGGCATCATTCAAAGGCCTCAGTCGCCCGACACTAATCATGCCTGCTACAGTAGTCCTCGGAGCACAGTGGGGAGACGAAGGAAAAGGAAAATTGGTTGATCAATTAGCGTCAGAAGCGGATTGGGTAGTTCGTTTTCAAGGGGGATCGAACGCAGGACACACAATTGTGATTGGAGAACGTAAATTAGCGTTCCATCATCTTCCAAGTGGTATTACTTACAGCCATTGTAATTTGGTACTTGGGGATGGAATGGTAATCGACCCATGGAAGTTGGAAGAAGAATTGGATTCATGGTTTGCTTTTGGGGGTGAAAGACCCGAAGGAGAACGATTATTTATCTCAGAACGAGCTCACATTACATTACCATATCATCGAATTTTAGATGGGGCAGACAAAGAAATTGGGACCACAGGAAGAGGAATAGGCCCTACATATAGGGATGCAATAGATCGTATTGGAATTCGATTTGTTGATCTACCTTCTGTACTGAAAGATGATGCTAAAGTTACTTTGATGGTTAATCGAATGAATAGCCAATTGACCGCAGCAGGTCTTGATTCAAGCATCGATAAGTTGACATTGACAAACGATCTTGAATGGATTCAGAATCGATTTGGTGAATCTGTTCGACCTACAGGAGTAATGATAGATCATTCTTTGAAGCGCGGAGAATTTGTCTTATTAGAAGGTGCACAAGGAGCTTTACTAGATATTTCACAAGGAACATATCCGTATGTAACCAGTTCAGTTACCAGTAGGGCAAATGCAACTCATGGGGCAGGAGTTCACCCAGGTCATGTGAATAGATGTATAGGAGTAGTAAAGGCATATACTACAAGAGTAGGGCATGGCCCCTTCCCTGCTGAATTAACAGATGACGTAGGTAAACACCTTGGAGATGTAGGGCATGAATTCGGGACTACTACTGGACGTCCAAGACGTTGCGGTTGGTTGGATATAGTCCCCCTTCGTCATGCAATGAGGGTGAATGGATTTGATGAAGTAGTATTGACCAAATTAGACGTTTTAGGAGGAATAGATGAAATTGAAATTGTTATTGGTTATGATATCGATGGTTCACAGGTTCATGAATTTCCTGCTGATATTGGGTTATTAGAGAAGGCTACACCCGTCACAATGAAATTACCCGGTTTTTCACCGCTATCTCTTGATGAATGGCTAAAATTGTCTAGAGAAGCAAGGGCTACCGGTCAAGGATACTCAGTATTGCCTCAAGAAGCACAAGTGTATATTGAGACAATAGAGAAGTTACTAGGAGTTCCAGTTACTAGTGTAGGAGTAGGCCCCGACCGTGAAGCTTCAATTGAGAAGTCTGAATGAACCCAAGATTCATTTTCTAATCGTTCATACGGCTGGATATGGGCTTCAAGAAGAGGGCACGAGCAAATCGTCCACTGAAGCCTTAAAAACCTAAATCTTGCTTATGTAAGAGTCTCAATAAGAAGGCGAACTTCCAATGCTGTTCGCCTCCTAAGCCTGATCGTAAAGTATCCATTGAGCAATCTGCTTAAACCCAAGTTTCATGTTCAACCTTTCACACCGCTATGTATGGGCTTCAAGAAGAAGGCACGGGCAAATCGTGCCCCGAAGGCTAAGAAAGTCAAATCTGATGAAGAAGAAGGAGAAGTCCCTTGCGATGTTGCTGGATGTGAAAAATGGGCAGACAAGCGATTTGGTGGGCGTTCTATTGCAATAGATAATGCAATTGATGTATGGGGTGATGATGGACTAAAGAGAGATGTCAGAAGGGTTCGAATTTGTCGTCCTTGCTATCGTGAATGGAAGAAAGCCAAAAAGGATGAGCCAGATCAATATTGATTTAGCAGTTTATTTCCATTCGGGATTTGGAGACCACCACATACAGGTAGAACTTGGTTTAGGCCAGTCATCTGGTAATTCTCCTATATTTTCTATCAATGAAATAAAGAAATTACGATGTTTTTCTAATATCATTTGAACTTCTTTTCCTCGAATTGTTTTACCTCGCGAAGGAACAATTACTTCTGGTTTAAGCGTAATAATTCTCTCTATTGATTCTAGCATTTTTGGTATATTTCCTGTAGGTAAATCTGTTCTTCCCGGATACTCTGGTGATGGAATTAAATCACCTGCAAAAAGAATAGATAATTCTGGAATGAAAAATGAAGAATGACAGTTCGTATGGCCAGGAGTGTAGATACATCGAATATTTCCTCCCCCAAGATTCATTTCCCATCCATCTGTAAGAGGTATTGTTTCAGTTACTGGCATATCTGAATCATATCTTGATGCCCAAGTAGTGAGTTGATCGTTTGAAATCAAAGAATTTGAAGCAGCAGGATGAATAAAAATAGGTGCATCAAATTTTTTACTGAGGAAATTTGCTGCTCCCGAGGTATCATAATGCCGATGAGTCAACAAAATAGCCTCGATTTTAGGTAATAATTCAATTTTAGAATTGATACGTTCTTCGATATTTACTTGATGCCAAGAAGTTCCCGAATCTATCAAAACACTTTTTTCGGATCCTGCAACAATTGAGATGCTCGTGTCATGGTGAATGCCGGGTAAACGGATGACTTCCACATACGTTGATTCATCCTCTTATGAATCAAGGTATTGCTTGTCACTAAGCTTTCTAGATAACCATAAAAAAGTAAGATTAATATACTCTGGAGTCGAACTATACAACCCAGAGTTGGTAAGAGAGTGATAAAATGGAACCCAAGAAAAAAACAGAATTAGAAAAGTCAAACGACAGCCGGAGGGGCGGAGAATTCGTATCCTCTCCTCGTCCAAGTCAGGCACAAAGAAGAACAGATGGTCAATCTG
Source organism: Euryarchaeota archaeon UBA125 (assembly GCA_002502625.1). Taxonomy (GTDB): domain Archaea; phylum Thermoplasmatota; class Poseidoniia; order Poseidoniales; family Thalassarchaeaceae; genus MGIIb-N2. The sequence continues at coordinate 31,181 of DAPV01000078.1, read as the reverse complement.
AACCTTGTCAATTGTGTGGATCTAATGAATGGGATACTGATATTTCTCGGGGTGAGACCGTTTGTTCTGTTTGTGGTTTTGTAGTTGAACAGAATATGATTGATCCCGGAGCAGAATGGGTGAATCACTCTGATGGGGCAGATCGCTCTAGAGTGGGTGCTCCAACTACAGTTAGTCTTTCAGACAAGGGTCTATCGACAATTATTGACAAACGTGATTTGATTGGCGGAAAAGCCAGGTTAAATGGAATGTCTTCTAAACAAGTTCGAGATTGGAGACGAAGAGCAACAATTGATCAACGTTCAAAGACTAGAGATAGTAGATCAAGAAATTTGGCTAAAGCTATGCAATTTATTCGTGATAGAGGAGACCTTCCACCTCAATTAAGAGATCAAGCAAGTGGCCTATATCGTAAAGCAGTAGAGAAGGGATTAGTTACAGGCAGATCGATTAGGGGTGTTACTGCTGCATGCGTATATATTGCAGCTCGTGAAGCCCGAATTCCCAGAAGAATAGAAGATATTGCAGAAAGATTTGATATGATTTCAGAGGTTGAAGTAAAAGAACTAAAACGTACAATTCGTTTAGTCGCCCGTGAATTAGGGACTCATCATATTTCTGGTCCAACAGAGTATCTAGATAAATTTCATTCAGATCTTCAATTACCTCCTAGAGTATTAGGTAGAGCGAATGAAATTTGGAATCAAACTAAGGAAGATCTCGCTTGGCAAGGAAAGAAACCTTCGGGGATTGCAGGTGTCTTACTATACCGTGCCGCTGCAGATTGCGGGTCTAATCGCACCCAGAATGAAGTTTGTAGCGTATGTGGGGTCAGTGAAGTTACACTTAGAGGATTGTTGAAAATTTTGAATCAAAGAGTAGCAAAATTAGAAGATTCCTAATTCAAATTGAGCATCTTCCGAAGCATGTATTTTTGGGTCCCATCTAGGTGACCAAACCAGATTAACATGTACCGAATCGACACCTTCTGTTTCAAGCCCAGCACGGTGAACTGCAGCCATTATTTCAGGTGCAGCAGGACATCCAGGCGAAGTTAAAGTAAGATCAATTTCTGCATGGATAGTCTCTCCCTGCTCCTCAATTCTAACATCATAAATCAGTCCAAGATCTACTACTCCTATTTTCATTTCAGGGTCCTGTACTGGCCTGATTGAATCAATTACATTTTCTGATAACCCCATTGTCATGCCCCCTCTGACATATTTGCCGCAGTATTTCTAATCATTTCAAACATATTCAGAAATCCATTAGCTCTTGATGGAGTTAGTGATGCCTTGACATCCATCTCATCAACGAAATTTGGACTAAGGCATGCTACTTGTGAGGGTAGTAATCCATCTACACCGATTGCTAAAATAGCAATGAGTCCTTGTACTAGATTTGCATCTGCTGCTCCGTGAATTTGAAAGCCTCCATTTCCGTCGAGCTTACACTCTACGTGAGCTTCTGATTGGCATCCTTTTACCCGATTCTCTTCGGTCCATTTTTCGGTTTGAAGTTCATGAGGTAGTTTTTCAGCATACTCAAAAAGTAATTCATATCTTTCCATTCTGTCGAAGCATTCCTTGAATTCGTTAATGATAATTGTTAGAGGAGCAGGCCAATTAGTCATCTTTTCACCTTTTATTCTAATCAACCAAATCGTTTCACAATATTTGTTAGATGCTCGACAAATGAATTCGCTTCTTCTTTAGTATTGTATATCCAAAATGATATCCTAGCGGTACTCGATACTCCCAATGCCTCCATTAGCGGTTGCGCACAATGATGCCCGGTTCTAACAGCAAAACCACCCGAATCAAGTAGATGTGCGAGATCCTCTGCATGAATTTTTTCATGTAAAAACGATACGACACCAGAGCATGATTCAAGGTCATGACGTCCATAGATTTTGATTCCAGGGATTGTTGACATCTTGGCGGCTGTTTCTCTAGCAAGATTAGATATATGTTCGTGTACTTCTTTCATATCAAATGGAGAAAGCCATTCAACAGCTGCATGCCATCCGAAGGCTTCAGCAATTCTAGGGGTCCCAGCCTCAAATTTTTGAGGTCCTTTTTGAAATGTTGAACCTTCAAGAGTTACAGTTTCAATCATATCTCCTCCTGTAATGAAAGGATCCATAGTTTCCATAATTTCCGGACGTACGAAAAGCCCTCCGATTCCGGTCGGTCCGCCCATTTTATGCGAACTCAATGCCAAAAAATCACAGTTCATTTCAAGAAAATTAATTCTTTCATGAGGTGCTGCTTGAGCCGCATCAATCATTACAAATGCTCCTTTACCGCCATTACCTTTTGATTTTGAGAGTTGAATAATTTTTTCAATATCATTTCTGACCCCTAATACGTTTGAAGTATGAACTACGCATACGAGATTTGCATCAGAAACAGCCATCTCAAAGGCATCCATGTCCAGAGTTAATGTGTCTCTCTCTAGGGGGATGTATCTGATTTCTATTCCCCTCTCTTTCGATAGAATCTGCCAAGGCACGATATCAGCATGGTGTTCCATTTCTGTTGTTACAATAACGTCGCCTTTGCTAAGATTTGCTCTTGCCCAACCATAGGCAACTAAGTTAATTGCTTCAGTAGTTCCACTAGTGAAAATCAAATGATCTCTAGGCGCTCCAAAATATGCAGCAATTTCTGTTCGAGCATTTTCATATCCTTCCGTTGCTTCTCCCGCTAAAGTATGTACTGCTCTATGGACATTAGAATTTGTATTCTCATAATATGAGTTCATTGCTTCAATTACTTGTCTAGGTTTTTGAGTAGTCGCTGCATTATCAAGATAAACTAATGGACGACCTCCATCCATGGTTCTTGTTAAGATGGGGAAATCTGACCTGATAGCCTTCATTCTTGCATCATCCATAGTATCCCGAAGGGATAACTGGATTTCAACCCGTGTATCGGTCATATCAAATTGAGGTGTTTCTCTATACGCTCAACTAACCATCCATGAAGTAGATTGGAACCCATGTCCGAAAGTGGAGTATTCAGGAAAGCCGCAATTAGAGCAGCCCTTGCTTGTTCTTCATCAAGTCCTCTAGTTGAAAGATAGAAAAGTTGTTGTTCATCTATTGGTCCATTCGCAGTTCCATGTCCACATCCAACTACCTCACTCTCAAGTACTTCTAATTCTGGAATAGAGTTCGCCTTAGCTTTTTCAGAAAGTAATAAATTATGGAAAAGTTGACCTGCATCCGCACCTTTTGCTCCGGCATCAATTCTCAACATTCCTGTTCCAGTAGTGTTACTTTTTCCACCACAGGCAGAATGCCATTCCAATCTGCTATGTGTCTGCCTCCCTGAGTGTGTGATTTCAATGTGTGAATCTAGATGGTTTTCATTTGATGAAAGGATAGATCCATTTACTTTGAGAGACGATCCAGGTTCATTGAGCCAATGTCTAATGTCAATTTTAGCTTGTGAAGAAGAAGCATTAACTGTTCCTGCTTTTACTTGCGCATCTCTACATAAGGAAAGAGCATCACATCGAACTAATCTGTTTCCTGTGATTTGAGTTACTACATCATTAATTATTGAATTAGATCCATATTGCCCTTCTCTGAGAATTCCTGTCCAATTTGCATTTCCTTCTATTAGAGTAATTATCTCTGCTTCTACTTGACTTCCAATATCAATCAGTAATCTCGATGCACAAATATCTCCTGAAGTTGTAATTGTAACAATTAGTGGAGTTTCTACTTTTATCTTATTCTCTATCTTAAGGATCATCGTTTTTTTAGCGACCGCTGCAATAAATTTTGGAGCAGCAGTACCATGATCGAAATCTAGTTCATGTCCTAATCTTTCTATGTCGGATTCAGTAGCAGGTTCAATTGTGATTCCATCTGGAACTGATGTCCCATCTACAAGAGAAATTGAAATTTCGGGCGACTCAGATTGTGGGACTTCATTTATTGTACCAGTTGGATGTGCCCTTTTCCAAGGCGTGTATCTCCAGATATGTGCGGCCTTGTCAGTATTTGCATGTTCGAGATATGGTGAACTCATATCGATTTCTCACCCAATGCTTCCTTCCATTTCAAGAGACATCAATTGATTAAGTTCAACTGCATACTCCATGGGTAATTCACGAGTAAAAGGTTCAAAGAAACCGTTCACAATTAGTGCTAATGCTTCTTCTTCTGAATGTCCTCTACTCATTAAGTAGAATAGTTGGTCGTCACTGACTTTACTCACTGAGGCTTCATGTTCACATCTGGCTCCAGAATTACCAACTTCCATTGTTGGATAAGTATCTGAACGACTTGCTTCGTCTAATAGCAGTGCATCACAAACTACGTTTACTTTGCAATTTTCTGCTTTAGGAGAAACTGTAACCATCCCTCGGTAAGATCCTCTTCCTCCATTTTTACTGATGCTCTTCGAGAGGATTTTACTTGTCGTATTACTTGCTAAGTGATGGATTTTAGCACCTGCATCTTGATGCTGTCCTTTACCAGAATAAGCAACTGAAATGACCTCAGCATGCGATCCTTCTCCCTTCAATATCACAGCAGGATATTTCATCGTGAGTTTTGATCCAATATTTCCATCAATCCATTCAATTGTTGCATTCTCGTGAGCCACTCCTCGTTTAGTAACTAAATTATACACATTAGCGGACCAGTTTTGTACAGTTGAATATCTAATATGTGCTCCTGGCATAGCGATTAATTCTACAACCGCAGAATGCAGAGAGTCAGTAGAATATGTTGGTGCAGTACAACCTTCGACATAGTGAATACTACTTCCTTCATCGGCAATAATAAGAGTTCTTTCAAATTGCCCCATATTCTTCGCATTGATTCTGAAGTAGGCTTGTACAGGCATTTCAACATGTACTCCACTTGGAACATAAATGAAAGAACCACCCGACCAAACGGCGGTATTGAGTGCAGAAAATTTATTGTCTGAAAAAGGAACAACTGAGCAGAAATATTCTTTGACAATTCCTTCATATTCTCTCAATCCACTATCCATATCTAGGAAAATCACTCCTTGTTCTTCCAAATCTTCTCTAATGCTATGGTAGACTGCTTCAGATTCATACTGAGCAGTTACTCCAGAAAGCCATTTTTGTTCTGCTTCTGGAATCCCTAATCGTTCGAATGTATTTCGAATATCTTCTGGCACATCTTCCCAGTTTTTCTCAGTAGCATTAGATGATCTCAGATAATAACATACTTTGTCAAAGTCAATCTCTTCAAGCATGTGCATATTACCCCAAGTTGGCATTGGTCTTTCCATAAAGTGGTGGAATGCCTTAACACGAATTTCAGTCATCCATTCAGGTTCATTTTTCAGAGCGGAAATATCTCTTACTACCTGTTCTGAGAGACCATAGTCGAATCGAATAGTTGCATTTTCAGGATCATGCCATCCTGCTTTGTAATCTCCTACCGCTTCTCGTGCATCTTCACTCATTAGCCATCACTTCCTTTTCTATCCAATCATATCCCCTTTCTTCTAACTTATTTGCAAGCTCAGGTCCACCTGATTTCACAATCTTTCCATCGATTAATACGTGGATTTTATCTGGCTTAACATGTTCTAGAATTCTATTGTAATGTGTGATGATTAATGCTCCTGAGTTACTACCTCTAATGGCAGCGTCTACACCTTGAGCTACAGTTCTTATACCATCAATATCTAAACCTGAATCGGTTTCATCTAAGATAGCTAATTTTGGTTTGATTAACATCATTTGTAGAATCTCAAATCGTTTTTTTTCCCCTCCACTAAACCCGTCGTTTACGTATCTAGCCAAGAAAGATCGATCTAATCCTAATTGTTCCATTCCTTCTTTTAATAAATTCCTGAACTCAGGACCCTTTGCTGCCTCTTCACCGTTGATTGCAGAAACAGAACGACGTAGAAAATTCCCTACTTGTAATCCAGGCACAGAATGCGGATATTGGAATGAAAGGAATACTCCTGCACGTGCTCTCTCATAAGATTCCATTTCTAACAGGTCTTCTCCATCAAGTTTCACATTTCCGTTAGTTACTTCATAGTCTGGATGACCCATTAAAACATGAGCTGTAGTCGATTTCCCACTTCCATTTCTTCCCATCACTGCATGAACTTCGCCGGGTAGAATTTCGAGGTCAATTCCTTTCAGAATTTCTGTTTCATCGATAGAGGCTTTCAGCCCTTCGATTTTTAAAAGTGGAGTGACGCTCATGCTGTTTCATCCTGTCGTGGTATTGGTTGTTTATCAACTCGTGGTTTTGGCTGTGTGCTTTAGATTAAATGTATTGTCTATTGTGGGTCAATTGAGTGAACCCAATGTCTGACGACCTTGCTGACGAATATCGCAATCAAATACGTCTTCAGATGCATGAAGAAGCTAATCGCCGTCTTCAAGAAGTAATCGATCCAAGAGAAGATGCGAGAGTTCTAGCACTATCGATAATAGAATTAGTCAACGATTCAGATTTTTCAGACCAAGAAGAGGGTATTCATCCTGATCTTATTCCTTCTCTAATGGCCCGTTTGGGTGATGTCCGAGCATCATTGACTGGGCATGGAGGGGCTTTGACCGTTAGAGAAGGTGAAATTGAAGAAAATGACTTTGTAAAACTTGTAGTAGGATTGGATGGGGCTTGTGTAGCATGTGGTGCTGCGCCCAATACGTTAAGCCAAATTCAGACAGATCTTCTTTTTGATGAAACAATCAAAACAATATTTTTTGATATTGGGATTCTAGATCATTACGATGGAATAGTTAAGGATTTTTTACTTGAAAAGAGTGGAGTCAACTTTTGTTGACCACTTCATTTTTCTCGAATTGTTTGTAATTTTAGTCGTAAGTGTCATCATAGAATAGACAGGCGGGAGCATATGGGTGCGGGGTTCGATACGTCTCCTTGTCGCCCTCAAGATTTAGGTAAGTTTGAGGTAAAAGAAAGAGATGGAGTTGCTCGAATAGGCCGTCTTTTTACAAATCATGGAATATTAGAGACTCCTATGTTACTTCCAGTTGTTAATCCCAATATTCGTACTATTGAACCTCGAGAGATGTGGGATGACTTTGGGGTTCAAGCTTTGATTACCAATTCTTATGTGATATGGAAACATGAAAAATTACGAGTCCCAGCATTAGAAAATGGTGTTCATGAATTACTTGATTTCCCAGGGATTATTGTTACAGATTCAGGTACTTTCCAATCATATGTCTATGGCGACATTGATGTTGGAGTGAAGGAAATAGTTGCTTTCCAACGGGATATTGGGGTAGATATCGGCACGATGCTCGATGTTTTCGGACGTCCTGATCAACCAATAGAAGAATTGAGAGAAGCAGTTTCTCAAACTATAGAAAGAGCACCATCATCACTTGATGAAGCAGGATCTAATCTCTTGTTGAATGGTCCAATTCAAGGGGGTCTCTATGATTTTCTTCGTTCTGAAAGTGCGGCAAAAATGGGCTCTGTTTCTGGTAAATATAGAGGATTTACAGTCCATCCAATTGGCGGAATAGTTCCAATAATGGAGCGACATAGGTATCTTGATCTTGCAAAAATAATAATTGCAGTTAGGGAGACTATACCTGCAAATAGGCCAATTCATTTGTTTGGATGTGGACACCCAATGTTATTTCCGATGAGTATTGCATTGGGTGTAGACATGTTTGATAGTGCAGCATATGCACTATTTGCGAGAGATGGACGTCTTTTGACTCCTGATGGTACTGTAAGGATAGAGAATTTGAAAGAATGGCCATTTGCATCAAGAATATTAAACGGAATTTCTCCGTCAGAGGTTAGGGAAATGGAGGACACTGAAAGAACTGATTTACTTGCAAGATATAATTTAGAAATTACGCAGGTAGAATTAGCAAGATGTAGAGAAGCAGTTCGTGCAGGAAAGATTTGGGCACTGGTTGAACAACGTAGTCATTCTAGTCCAGAATTACGTGAAGCATTTTTATTTCTGAAAGATAGATTGATTCAAAATAATGATTTTTCATCATCTGAAATTATTCGTTCATCCTCTCCTATACGTTCAGGCTCAGAACGTTGGACATCTGATTCATTTTCTCGTCCTCATTTGCTTCATGCAAATACATTGATTCGTGAACGATGGACTCCACCTTTGAAGAATTGGAAAGGAGAATCCATGCATGAACCCAATATTTTATTGATAAAATCCGGGAGATCTCCTTGGCGTGACTCAGTTAAGTCTGATATTATTCGTGCTTTATCAAAAAATCCTAACCAGATACCCATAATTCAAACTCCAAATGGTTTGTTGCCATTTGATTTGGAGGATTGGGCGCCTCTTTGTCACATTCAAGCATTTGATTCAATCTGGTCTTCTATTCCTTCACCTTCCGATGAAAGCTTGATTGATTTGGGATTAAATGCATCATCACTTTCTATTCTTCAAAGTACTAAAGAAGTAATTGATAGAGAAGTTAGAGTTCAAATTCATGAATGGTTAGAACATAGCCAAATTTCTGCAAAATGCTCTGTATTCTTGGGAGCTACCAGGGAATCAACTGCAAATTGGTTAGATGGAATGAGCGTAGATAGATCTTCTACTGGTAGGATTAGAAATGTATTCTCGGCTGATGGGCGCCACATTCTTTCTCCTCGTTTACGTGATGGAGGTATTTCCTTAACTAATGAAGGAGCCAAGGATTTGCATTCTTTAGGAGAAGGCCCTCCTAGATTAGTATTACAAGAAGATGCGATTCCATTTGTTAGGGACGGTCGAAATGTAATTCATGGATTTATAGATGAAGTAGATGACCACATAGCCCCTGGATTGGCATGTTTGATAGTCGATTCTAATGGTGATTTAGTTGCACATGGTGTTTCAAGATGTACTTCTAATGAAATTCTGAAATTTACCAAAGGGATTGCAATTCGAACTAGAGGAGGGATTAAGAATCATGAATCTGAATGAATCATTCCGTCGGTTGATTGAAGTGTCTCTTCTAACAATTACATTTCGGGTGGAGCAGGTTGACCTCTCTTAACAGCGATTGGCTGATAGAGGCAAAGAGTCTAACAAAGAATTACGGCCCTCATGTTGCATTAGATAATGTAGACATACAATTGCCTCATGGGTCAATTGGTTTACTTGGCCCCAATGGAGCAGGTAAATCTACTTTAGTCAAGACCTTACTAGGGCTAATTCAGATTACTTCTGGAGAAGGTACCGTGTTAGGGCACGATATTAGAACTGAAGGTGACGCAATCCGTAGTAAAATTGGATATATGGCAGAATATGATACATTAAATCCAGACTTGAATGCAGTTGACCAGGTTCGTTATTCTGGGGAACTACTGGGAATGTCTCCTGTAGTTGCTAATCAAAGAACCCACGAAGTAATGGAATATGTTGGTTTGAGAGATCAAAGGTATCGTAAGATTGGAACATTTTCTACAGGAATGCAACAATCTACCAAACTCGCTTGCGCGATTATTCATGATCCTGAATTACTGATAGTGGATGAACCATCTAATGGTTTAGATCAAGAACATAGGGGATTTATGCTAGATACTCTATTCAATATTGTCAGAGATGGAGGGCGTTCTATTTTGATGAGTAGTCATTTGATGGATGATGTTCAAATCGTATGTGACAGAGTAATCATGATTCACAAGGGAAGAGTTGTAGTACATCGGCGTATTGAGGACTTAGCTCGACAAATCGATAGAGAGATTGAGATTTCGGTTTGGGGCGGCGCCAGTAAGATGGAGCAGGAACTGAAAGATTCTGGACTTACAGTGCGTAGATTAGGTAGAATAATGAGAGTTTTAAGAGAGGATGAATCAACTGTTGATTTAATTCTTAGTTGTGCTGCTAAAGCATCTGTACAAATCAGACAGATGGAAGAATATGAGCCTAGTCTAGAAGATCTCTTCTTACTAATTATGGATAAATTAGGATATGGTACCCGTAGTGCTTCTGAATTGTTGAATTCTACCCCTACCTCTAATGTGCTAGGAGATGGATCCTTAGGAGGTACATCATTATGACTGAATTACCTTCTGAAATGATTTCAGATATTACTTCTTCAGAACAAGATTCGGAAAATTCCCTAGGAGTAACTCGTATGGAAGCCGCATTTGGTTCAGGAGATGGTGATGAAAATGCATTTGCTGCCGTATCTCAAGGGCAAGCAGAGGTTGGCACAATTTTCAACAGAGTATATCGTCCATGGAGGGGGGCTCTTGGACCTAGATGGACACGTAATTATGCAATATACAGACATCATGTATACGGAATGATTACTTCTAAAGGTCATCGATACTATCATCCATTTATTCGTTTAGCAGTTCTTTTCATACTTATTTCATCGATGAGTACTCTAGGTTTTTTGATACTAGGTTCTTTAATCGGAGAACCCGAGATAATGAGGCCATTTGGTTTGAATCGAAACAATATTTATGCCAAAATCCTAGGCTTCTTTCCTCGAAATGCATTATGGTGGCCTCTATTGACAGCTCTAGTAATCGGGGGGATGATTTCAGAGGACAGAGCTCATGGGACCTCTGCTATTTATTTTTCAAGGCCTATCAATCGTCTTGACTATGCTGTAATGAAATATCTTTCAGTAGCAAGTATTCTAGGGGGAGTTATTCTACTGACTTATGTTTCGTATTATTCATTAGCTATAGTTGTAGAAGGCCATGGTTGGGCATATTTGTTTGATTCTTTTCCATTGTTTGTTTCAGGATTGGGAATAAGTATTCTTTTGATTATTACGTACTCTTCAATTGGAATGGCTTTGTCTGCAATTTCAAAAGGGAAATTCTTTCCAGCGGTTGGATTCTTGTCTATAATTTTAGGTACAAAACTAGTTGCATTTCTAATTGATAGTTTGTTTGATCGTAGTATTGTATACATTCTTAGCCCTTATGACAATCTAGCACACATTGGCCAACTCGTAATGGGGATAAATCCCGGATATGATCATCCAGTAGCTTTTTCTGCTGTTTCTCTTCTTGCAATGAATATTATTTCGTTATACATTCTCTCTGTTAGGGTAAATAGTTTGGAGGTGACTAGAGAATGATTCCTGATCCAGAACAAGTTGGCAACCATTCTCCAGCTAGTTTCCAAGTAGATCAGTCAGTTCCTGCAGTAATGTTAGATCATGTATCAAAATGGTATGGACAAGTAATTGGATTGAATGATGTAAGTTTGGCTATAGGTGGAGGAGTAACAGGAATTCTAGGTCCTAATGGTGCTGGAAAAAGTACTCTTTTTAAAATCCTAGTTGGACGTTTGAAGCCTAGTCAGGGCACAGTTAGGTTGTTTGGAATAGACCCTTGGCGTAACCCGGCTCCATATTCCAGAGTAGGATATGTATCGGAAGGGGAGAAACTCTATGATTGGATGACTGGCCATGATTTTGTTTCAACATTAGCTCGACTTTATGGTTTTACAAGAGATCAAGCTTCTGCTAGAGCTGACCATGTGTTAGAATTCGTTAATCTTTCTGATGTTGCTCATAAGCAGATTGGAAAATATAGTAAGGGAATGCGTCAAAGGGTCAAGATCGCTCATGCATTGGTAAACGATCCTGATTTGATCATACTTGACGAACCACTCCAAGGTTGTGACCCTGTTGCCCGAACTACGATAATGAATGTGATACGAGAAATTGGGGCAATGGGGAAAACTGTGATTGTTTCCAGTCATATTCTTTCCGAAATAGAACGTATAACTGAGCAGATTGTTATTCTTCATAATGGCCGTTTATTGGCATTAGGGAATTTACATGCAATACGTGGAATGTTGGACAAACATCCTCACAGAATTCTATTGACAACCGATAGTCCACGCGAACTTGCTGCTCGTACTCTTGTCGTGGAGGAAGTACACGGGGTGCGATTCCCGCTTCCTGAACAGCTTGAAATTCAGACAAACGATCTTAATGCAGTTCATTCTGTTCTACCATCTTTGATTACTTCTTCCGGACTTCGTGTTTCTTCTATACAGAATCCTGATGATAATCTTGAGAGTCTTTTGGCTTATCTAATGGAGGGCAGAGCATGACTGAGAAAAATAGGGATCAAGATTTCCTTCAGACTTCTGATCAACATCTTCCCGTTTCTTCTAAAGTTTCTCCTACTCCCTTTGTTAAACCGCTACCTGATAGGATTATTCTCAACAGTGTTTGGAGTGGTTTAGATAGAAAAGCAGGGGCGATAATTGAGTTTACTGCACGGCAGCTAAGAGTGCGAGCATCTACATGGGTGATTGGTACAGTTGGGTTAATGCTAATGTTGCTATTATTGGCAACTTATGCTGAAGCAATGGTTGAGGGAATTGATCCTGTTGATGATGATGGAGACTCCGAAGATTGGGATGAAGATGGCTACCCTCTCGGCCAGGAACGAAAGTGGGGTACTTCCGATTGGAACAGTGCAGAATTCCCTGGTTCTGGAGTGTTTGTTAGTGATGAATGGCTTAACTGGAATCAGGCAGATCATACCGGGAATCATACATATCGAGGTAATGCAGTCATCACTTCATACACTTGGATTGGGTCCCCCCCTAATTCGCAAAATAAGGGATGGGCACAGGTAGGTAATTTCAGTGATTGTACTGAATACGAAGAAGAATATGATCTACAAATAGGTCGTTCTTGTTTAACATCTGATGGAGACATACGTTTCAATGGTTTAATTCAGGTGAATGGCACTGTCGGGGTCGAATCTGAAAAATGGTATCAGTATCTTGAATGGGGGGAATTCGTGGGTGCTTCTGATATTCCTATTCCTCAGGATCCTCGTTCAATGTATATCGATGAAGATGGATTCGATATTGACGTTGCTTCTGGAGAAACAAGTCAAGGATTTGATGATGATGGAGATTGTATTAGAGATTGGGATATTATTTCCAGCAGGACTTCAAATCCAGAATTTATTTGGGAAGATTACTTCATGTCTGACTCGAATAGAAATGGAATTGATTGCGACGTAGAACTCGTTTTTGATAGAGAAGGGAATCTTATTTCTATTGAAGCAGATAATATGGTAGATGAAGATCCGTCTGAAGACGAATTTGTTTTAGAATCATTACATCGAGGATTTGTTTTAGCAGTTGGGAAAGTTGCCTTTTTGTTTTTATTGGGAATTTTTATTCCATTATTTTTAGCGACTGGATTAATCAGGGATGAAATGGCATCTGGGACGATGTATTATCTGATTGGCAAGCCTATTCATCGTGCTGAATTTTTCATCTACCGTATTCTTGGATTCATGTCAATTTCAGCACCTTACATGGTAGTCTTGGCCCTGTTGGTTGGGTTAGTTACCAGTTTCATTGGACCCGGTGATTCCCTATTCCGTTTCCAAGATCTAACAGTTTGGTTGATTATTGGTATTACCGCCGCTCTAGTATTATTGGCGTATTCCGCTACCTTTTCTGCATTAGGTGTGATTTCAAAGAAGTTCGGAATATACATAGCAATGGTTATGGGTGTATGGGAATTTATTATGGCATTCTTTTCATTACTTACATCTGGTCAGAGCAAAATAGCTTGGCTTTCAGTTTCTCATTGGGGATTAGAAATGGTCAATTCTGCTGCATTAATTGCATGGCCTGATTCTGGTTATTACGATATTATCGGTTCAGGATTATTCAATTCATCCGTTGTTTTCTCTATATTTTGGAATGAACCTGTAATTGTTCCTGGTTCTCCGATAGGTTCCTTGTTGGTGTCTGCCTTTTTCTTGATTTTTTACATTGGTGTCTGGGTATTAATCGGCCAGTCATTCTTAGGTAGAAGAGAGATTGATTAGAGTACTAAATTCATCAGCCGTGTTGCACCTCGCTGTACATGGATCGTTTCGAGGGGGACATAGATACTCTCTGGCGCCTCGATTTTCTGCCCCCCTTACATCGCTTGACTTGGCAATGGTGGTGGTGGTTGGTTGTACTACCCTGTGAAGACCATCCTGAGCGTTCTAAGCAGTTGATGGTTCTTTGGTCAACAAAAGATACAGTTTCAATTGATGTTAATGAAGTACCCTGGGAGGGTCAGCGCTTCCATACTGACAAACAGGGTGGACATACATTAGGTGGAATGGTATGCGCATGGTGGTATGATGGAGAGAAAATGTTTGAGCCCTTAGTGCTAAGGAAGTGTAGGATGCTTGCTCTAGATAAAAGGCATGATCTCTGGCCATCGGATAGTGCAGGTGGAGCCATAGTTCCATTGACTGAAGACGATTTATCCATGGGGCTTCGACCCGATAATAGTGCATTTTGGTTGCGATTAATTTCTGACCAGAAAATGATTGATCAAGGTGCTCCTTCAAGTTTCAATTTTGAGATGACACCTTGGAACCCCCCTCTTTCTGCAGCAACTAGATCTCACAATTTATTCACAGATTCCATGGGATACGATATTCTTCGTTTACATGGGACTAAAACATCTGGAATTATCGATGGTAAAGAAGTTGAAGGAACAGCATATTTTCAGAAAGTTGTCGTTCAAGCACCTTCAGTTCCTTGGTTTTGGGGCTTCTTACATTTTGATGATGGTTCCTATTTTGATTGGTTCATGCCTCATCTTTCCCTTTCTGTAACTGCCAATGATTCAACACCTTGGAAACGAAGGGATAGGCATAGATTGCCTCTTCGAACAGCTGGATTATTTCACGACGCTCGTAGGGGTCGAACTGAAAGATTTGAGCGATGTGAAGTTGAGTTGATTAAATCTAATTCTGATTCATTATTAGATTCAGATGGAAACGCTCTCCCCTCATTTAAGATTCGAGTTTGGAATGGGAGAACCCAGTTAAGTATGATTTTAGATGCGACTAGTCGTGCACATTGGGCCTTTGATCAACCTACTCGAATGGGTCTTGAATCTCATTTTACTTACAATGAATATCCATTGACTGTCAAGAAATTAGTAATTATAGATGAGATTGAAGTGCGTACTGCTTCAGACTATTCTTGGATTCGAGGAAATGCTGAGCATTCATGGGGAATTTTGCATTAAAATGAACATTACCGGAAGTCGTTAAATATGAACCCGTAAGATAGGGTTACAGAGGGATAGACATGGGTGAGAAAATGGAGTCATTTAAGCAGGGATTAGATGTTGATGCTGCACGACGCGCAGTTCCCGAGATGTCTTCCTATGAACAACCGTTTTATCGTTCAGGCCCAAGTTTTCTTTCGATGTTTCCAAGATACGTTTTGGTATTTTCAGTTTTTATTATTCATATGCTATTTTGGTGGGGTGCTACAATGAATAGCCCGTCGGGAGAAGGTGGTTTGTCTTCTTTCTTGACTATTCTTCATGGATTATCGGATCTGTTTGGAGTAACTGGTTTCTTTGTACTAATGTTGGTAATAACTTGGTGCAATAATTTTCTTAATTTCAGTACATCTGGAAGATGGTATACTGTGTCTCTACTTCTAATTTCATTGACACCTGGATTTTTCTTCCTTGAATGGGTGTTTACTGATGGCCCTGCGGGTGTATTAATTGGACTCGTTGGAGAAGCACCTAGCGGTTTTCTTCCTGATTGGAATGATTCGTTTTATCTCTATTTTGGAGTGATTTATTCTTCTGTAATGTTTATCTTGACGGTAATGTATCAGCGGGCCTTTACCTATGTAATTACAGACAAGCAAGTTTACCTCAAGAAAGAATTTTTAAAATTCATTGATGCGAACAGTCATGCGATTAGTTTGACCAAAATTGAGAATCTGAAAGTAGAAAGAAGTTTGATTGGACGATTATTAGGCTATGGTAGTCTTCATGTCATAACTGCATCAGGAATGGGGCTGCGAGAAGATTCAATTTCAGTTGGGGGTGGCGTTGCCACAGAAGTTACAGATGCAGCCACCAAACAGAGTACTAATTTCATTATTCGAATGATTAGGTTAATGTTCGTAGTCATCCGTCTTCAGAGAACTAGAACTACAGTAGATTTAGATCCTGAAGATTGTTTCTATGGGATTCGAAGACCTATGGATGTCTATGCTTTGGTCAACGAATTACGAACTAGACCCGGTGCTCCGAAAGATAGTGAATCAGATGGTGTTGAAGAACCTCAAGTTTCAGATGAATCTTAAGAAATTGAGTTAGTTTAGACATTTCAATTCATCCGCACCGTTGATGAACTACCGGTGCAGACGACCCTCTGGTGGTCACATGGTGGATGAAGAATTGACAGTTAAGGCAGCACAGTGTATTATGAGTGGAGATTACATGGGTGCGATGGGGAGTTTTGAGGCAATAATCGAGGCACATGGTGACAGCCCCGTAGGTTTTCATGGTTGGGCAGAAGCCGCACTTTTTGAGATTCAAGCCAATGGAAATTTCGATGAAAAGGGCAAAGAGAGAATAAATGAAGGACAGGTTGCCGCTTATTTTCAAAAAGCCGCAAAAATGGATCCTGAGAGTACAGAATATCAAGCAGCTTTAGCCAATGCTTTGATTGAATTCGATAGGATTCCAAAAGCTATAAGAGAACTAAAGAAACTGAAAGAATTAGGAGAATCTTCTGATGATTTTGATGTTAGTGCTGATCTTTTTCAAGCGGCTAAGATGCTTATTGACAATATTGATTTCAAAACTAACTTCGACAGAAGTGAAGCATTCGCAAAGCAGTTTATTCCAGTCGCAGTCGAGTTTGCTTTCTTAGGAATGGGATTCTCCTCAACAGAGGAAGCAGTGGAATATCTCGCACTCGAAGAGTGAGGGCGAAACATGACTGAGGTTGAAAAATCTGAGGCCTCAATTTTAGAAACTCAACGACTAGTATTGTGTTTTGGCTACCTTGGAGACAAATTCCATGGTTCACAACTTCAGCCAGATGTTCGTACTGTTCAAGGAGAAATAGAAAAAGTACTGAAGAAACTTGATTGGATAAATTCAGACAGTCATATCTGGATTTCTTCACGAACAGATGCAGGTGTTCATGTTAGGATGAATCTTGGTTCATTTGATATTCTTACAGAAAAATGGTCGAGTATAGGGGAAGAAAATTGTCTGAGGGCTATTAATGACAGATTACCAGATGATGTTTTTGTTTGGGGTGCATATGCAGTATCTGATGATGTATTTGTTCGAGTAGCAAAACGTCGAGTTTACTACTATCGTCTCCAAGCCTTATCTGGTTGGCCAGTTGATGTATCTCCTGAACGAGTATCACGTTGGTGTAGAATTTTTGAAGGTGGGCATGATTTTACGAATTTTTGCAGAGTAGAAGAAGGTAGAACAACAGTTCGAACCATTCATAGTTGTACCCCTTGGGTTGATTTTTCGGGACGAGTAGTCGGTTTTAGAATTGAAGCTGAATCTTTCTTGTGGAATCAAGTTCGTCGTATTGCATCTGCTCTACATGGTCTTGCTACCGGACGATTTGAATTATCTGATATTATTCGTGCATTACATCGGCCTAATGAATCAGTAGATTTCGGACGTTCTTCTGCCGATTGGCTGATTCTATGGACCATCAATCACTCTGCTTTGCCAAGTCTTGATTTAATGCCAATAGAAGCAGTAGCGGCTTGGTCAAATCCTCCCTCGAGTAAAGAAGAAAGGATGCATGAGCGTTGGCAAGAAATTGCTCGTAGAGAAATAGATTTGTTACTTCAAAGAGGATGGATTCTAGAAATGACCTCAGTCAACAATGAGATCGAGGTTGACGACTGATCCATCGTTGAGATTTAGAGATTCTCTAAGGAAAACATCTGCAATTACTTCTATCACTTCGACATGACGCGTAAGGTCTGGAATTAATATTGCACAAGAGATATTTTTAGATTCTGAGGTACTAATTTCGGCTAAATATGCAGTTGCTCCACCAAACGATCTTCCTTCTCTGAGGAATCCTCTTATTCTCATTGCTTCAATATTTGAAGTATCGATTTTTGAGACTTTATCGATTAACTCCTGATCTAAATCCAGTGTATCAATTCCTGCTTTTTGCCGTAAAGCGATGTAACTGCTTAAGTCATTATTTTCTACATGGACATTCAAAGTTCCTGGCCAAGCAGTTGCTCCTAAAATCTTGCGAAATTGGTCTTGGTAATGCGATTGAGACATAAATACGGACGCTCTTCCAAGTCCACTAGTAACACTCCCTGATAGGTGCATGTAATTGGCATAATAGTTACCTCATTTAGTATTCCGTTTTTTTGTCAAAGTAAAAATTGCTGCCCTTCAATTGAAATTTTACATCCTGAATCTAGTAACTGTTTGATTTCATTCGATTTTGGAATTAACAAAGGATTTGTATGATTAAAATGAATGAAGAAGACTTCTAATTTCTTTCCATTTAGATTGCTTAATCTTCCCTATGAATCTAATATAGGCGGATGAGGGACATCATTTTGTCGAGGCAATTCATTTTTTGACCAAAATGTACCATCCAGTAAAACGATTTCTATGCCTAATGATTCAAACCATTCATTCACAGTCTCTTTTTCTACAAAGTCTAATGTTTCCTCCCACGAATCGTGATCTGGAAGATACAGTAAGGATTTTTCAGGCCCATTAATCAAGAATGCATGAGTGTCCGTTAATTCGTCTCTGTGGGGGACTTGTATTGGAGTGATTACCAGATTTTCAGAAATTTGAATAGGCTCATTGCTTTTGAATTGAGTAGGAATTAATATATTGTCATCTACCAATTTATTCCATTTTGGGGTGTTTAGAATTAGTTCTATCATTGATTTACTCGCATGAAGTTTAACATTTTTCACATTCATTACTTCTTTACCAAACAATCCTATTCCATCTATATGACCGATATGTCCATGAGTTAGCCAAATATCTGTGACATTTCTATTTCCAATTTTTCGTAACTGTCTATCTAGGTTTCTAGTTACATCAATGAGATGTAACTGTTTTTCATCAATGATTGCTAATGAACTAGGGGAGAGTACTACCTTGTTTTCCCAATAAAATTGGCAGGTGTTGCAATTACATCCTGGATGTGGAACGCCACCATCTTGTGCGATTCCTAAAATCATCGCCCTTATGTTGTGGCGCATAAATCCCCCTCTCCGTCCTTTCGTTTCAACTAAGCGATGAACGGAAGCATCATGTTTGACATGATTATCCCAGTCTATGGCCAAGGACCTCGACTGGATGAGAGAGCGATATTTAGAACTAGAAAAGTCAGGCCTCAATTGGGAACCCCCTGTCTTGGAATCTGCTAATGCACCACGGGTATCCATTAATGGTAAAGAGACTATCATGCTGTCTGCAAATAACTATCTTAATCTGTCAACTCATCCAAAGGTAGTTGACGCAGCAATAGAAGCCACTAGATTGTACGGAGTAGGAAGTGGTTCTGTAAGAGCGATTGCAGGTACTATGGATATCCATTTAGAAGCAGAAAGGGTTGCTGCTGAATTCAAAGGTGTAGAAGCTGCATTGATTTATTCTGCAGGATATACTGCAAATGTAGGATTAATTCCTACTCTAGTAAACGGTAAAGAAGATATCATCATTTCTGATGAACTAAATCATGGCTCAATAATTGATGGGGTTAGATTGACAAAAGCTCAGAGAGCAGTATATCCTCATAACGATGTTGGAGCGTTAGAACAAATTTTGAAGGAAAATCAAGATGCAGACCGAAAATTAATCATTACAGATGGTGTTTTCAGTATGGATGGAGACATTGCTCCATTAGACGAAATTGTGAAAGTAGCTGAAGAATATGATGCAATGGTTTTCGTTGATGATTGTCATGGAGAAGGAGTCTTAGGTGACGGGAGAGGAATTGTGGCACACTTTGGTCTTCAAGGACGTGTTGATTTCGAGGTCGGTTCTTATTCAAAGGCAATGGGGGTGCAAGGAGGAATAGTAGCCGGAACAGAGCAAATGCGTCTTCATGCACTAAATCATAGTCGTTCTTGGTTACTTTCAGGAAGTCAACCTCCTGGAGTTGCTGCGGCTCAGAAAGCTGCTGTCGAGGTAATAATTGACGAACCAGAACATGTTCAGAGGTTATGGGACAATACTCATTATTTTCGAAATGAACTTGAATCATTAGGATTTGACACTGGCGTATCTACTACCCCAATTATTCCAGTAATGTGTGGTGAATCGTCAACGGCAAAGCGCCTTTCTTCTGCAATGCGTGATTCAGGTGTTATGGTTGGCGCCATACTTTTCCCTATGGTCGCAAGAGATAAAGCGCGTGTTCGAACACAAATGTCTGCAGGATTAACACGCGAAGATCTGAATCAGGTACTTGCCGCGTTTGAAAAAGCAGGTAAATCAATAGGTTTAATTTGATAATTTTTAACTAATTTCATCTATTGCATCTAACATGTCTTGGTCTTCCGACTCTCTCTTTTTGCCTACTTCAATTGGGCCATCCATAGGTTTCAATCCTCTAGCCATCCTATCTAGCATTCTCCATCTGGGTGCATATGAAAGATGAACATAAAGTGGGCCAGGCGCTAACATTAACACCCAACCTAATTGCTCTGGGATGCCCAAAGAAGGCTCTAAAATTGATACTGTGAATAGAGTTAATCCAATGAATGGTATGGGAAAAATGAATTTTCTTCTTTTATCTAGTCTAAGAGGAATACGTTTTGTGATAGCAAGAATGATTGCACTAAACCCTCCAAGGATTCCACAAATTAGGATAATTGTCAGAGCAGTAATTGACCAAGTCTTTACTGAATTACTAAATGACTCTCCAATTGATGTTTGATCGATTAGAGTGGGTCCTAGTAATGCTAGCGAGATTAGTAGCCCATAGAAAGCTCCGACAAATGTTGGATGAGAGAGTGTTAGTGGCCAACGTAGAAAGAATTGACTTAGAGTTCCACCCTGGAACATCTCTCGATGTTCTTCAGGCAAAGCTGCAATTCTATCTCGCCACTCTTCCACAATGTCGTTTTGTTCTTCCACCCTATGACCGTTGCCGTCATTCTTCCGAATCTAAAGCCGAATGTATGGAATTCCTAGATTTTCCGAGGATCTCTCTAGCACGTCCCATTTGGCCAAATTCTATCTCTACTTGTCCGGGACTTGTATCCAACCATTCTCTTTCTAGAAACCCCTCTGCTGAATTTTCTCTAAAACGTGCATCTCTGAGGGTTGGGTCTTGTTCGAACTCTTGAGCCCTTGAGAGAATAAGTGCTTGATTGATATAAATCTCCATATTTAATGCATCGTTGTGTCGAATTTCTGATCCTAAATGTAGTAATATTTCTTCTTCTTCATCTCTAATTGTCCATCCTTCGGATATTATATTCTCATGTATCGATATATTAGCAGAGTGCGGTAGTGAAATCCATTCACCTATTACATTCCTAACTCTAGTTTTTGTGCTTTCTCCTTCATCTGCTGGATGCCATGGATGTCCATCATCAACACCTATAATTTGCAATGCTTTACGAATTGATCTAATATCTATCTGTTGTTTGAAAACTATTACCGTAGGAATAAAAGATAGAAAGATGATTAGAGTGCCAATAATTTGGGAATATGGGAGGAAAACAAAACCAGAAAATATGGCTAAAAAAGTTACAAAAATAATTGGGACTGAACGAAACTCATCTAATATTTCGTCTTGAATTTCTTCAATATCCCACAACGGTAATGTTTTTTCCATAATTATTCCTCTAGTGTTTACTGATGAATAGAGCAACATTGGCCAGCATATGATTGTTCATTATTTTCTATGATTTAGGCTAAGCGCTTGAACCTTCTTTGGATATTCTTCGTTTTTCAATAAATGTGGTTCAGGAGTGTGAATTTAGGAGAGGGGTTCAAGAAGGGTTGAGGAGGCATACCTATGAGGGTTCTGTGATGGCGGAGCTACCAGATGGATTAGTAGTGGAAAGACGCAGGGGTGGCCCTGGAGTCTTAGCGCTACTAATGTTGGATGCAACACGGTCTCGATTCAATGGTCATATCAGGATTGAAAGAGCATCAAATAACGGTTTTGTAGGAAATTTAGGCATAATAGATGGGATGCCAATAATGTCTATTGCAATGGATATTGATTCATCATCTACTGGTGGAAAGGAATCAATGGAAAAATGCCTTCATGAATCTGCAATGGATGATGCCAGAATATCTGTCCATGAAGGTTCCCATATACCTCAGTCAATGGATTTACATCCATATTCTAGATTGTTAACTTCTGATATTCAAAATCTAGAAGAACAACCTTGGTGGTCAGATCGTCGTCATCAAGATTTAATTTCTCTAGGGAGAACTAAGAGTAGATGGACTAGTATTGAATCAGAATTTTCTAGAGGAGATAAAGAATCTATACAATTCGAGATTAAAAACGAGATTCCTGTATTAGCAGAAGGCCCCTCATTTGGGCCCGGTCAGAGTTGGTTAGTAGATGATGAAATCCCAGATAGTGTATTAGGAATTGCTTCAAATTTAGTTTCTTTAGGGCGACCTATTCTCGTGTTCAGCCGACTCCCCCCCGAACGTCTCAGAAGTAAATTTGCGATTCATGAATCTTCATCTGTTAGATTGACTGAAAGGCCAATTAATTCTGGAGACATAGGTCCTAGTTTGGAAGGAATAATGAGGCGAATTGAAGATTTCTTCTTTGCTAATCCTCGTGCGGTTGTTGTTATTGATGGTCTAGAATTTTTGATTGGTTTACATGGATTTGATAGAGTTTATGATTTTACAAGGAATTTAACAGATCTAGTTGCTGAATCTGATGATCTTCTCTTATGTCCAATTGATGGGTTAGCAATGTCCCCTCAGGAAAGAGCTTTGTTGCAAAGAGAGATGGAGATGTTAGATACCCATACTGCAGCATTATGGGGGAGTCAAAGTGCTAAGTTAGCAGGGCATCCATTTATTATTCACGCAATGACTACTATCGCTGAGCCAAGAATAGAACCAGAAGTTAGTAGTACTGATCCAAATCCTTCAAACGATGCGGATATTGAAAAGTTACCTGAGCCCATTGAAGATATTCGTCCAGATATTGGTTCATTAATGGATCAATGGAAGTCAGAGTCAACAATTTCTCCGGACCAAGTTAATGATAGTAAAATCGATGAATTAATTGTAGACGAAGTTATTGAAGAAAAAATCACTGAAGAATTAGAGGATTTTGATTTGCCTGAATGGGCTATTGAACCATCTTCAAATAGAGCAGAAGAAGTTACTCTTGAAAATACAATTGAAGTTATTGATACTAAAATTGAACAAGAAATTAAAATTTCTCAAGTCAATTTGGTCCCCAAACCACTTCATTCACCACGTCGAGTTAAACAGGAAAAAACCAAACGTATCGGCCCTAGGTCTGCAACTATTGATCATAAGCCTAAGCCGAGAGTTAGACGTGTAGTACCTCCAGATGAACATGAAATTAGAACAGATGGATTGAGGGATGCTGCTGTTAGATGGCGAGAGATTGTTGAACAGACAAAAGAACCGATGTCTCTAGGGGCTATCCCTTCCAAAGGAAAAGAAATTCCTGATTTTCAAAAGACTCATCAGTCTATTGATGATTCAGGTGCAGATATACTTAGGAATACCCGTGAAATTGATGAAGTTTGGATGCCTAAAAGTCTTGAAGAGGAAAGACGTCACGAAATAATTCATTCAAATTCAAAGAAATCAACGGCTCACACTATTACTATGGATCGCCCTTCCACTGCAAGGGAATTTGCCTCTGCTACGCACAAGCAACGTAGGGATTTATCGATTCCAACAACACGTAGTCTAGATTCAACTGAACTCCCTGATAATTTTTATGACCGTTTGGCGAAATTAGTTGAGAGGGGGGAAAATATAGGTGAAATAATGTCCACAGTAGAGCGTTCACCCTCCGAAGCATTACAACAGTTACAAAATTTGGAGGATTCTTCATGAGTAGAAAGTTATCTGATGTTGTTAGGATAGCAAAGGAAAGACTGGGTGAAGAACCCACCGAGCAAAAATTAGCGTCTCCGTCTTTGGAACATTATATCCAAAGACGTTCTGGCCCACGTGGGCTTTCAAGTGTAGATGATCTTCTTGGTCGTTCAGATCCTCAAGGTGCAGAAAAAAGACTCTTTGGGGAAGAAGATACTACTGATTTTGTTTTAGATGGAATACGTCGTCTTCGTGAAAGTGCATCTAATCAACCCTCAATAAATATTCCAGGTCGTTTGTTATGGAGGCAAGTTCTTGATGAACAACGTGGTATAGAATCAGCTAAAACCTCAGAGGATGAATCTGAACATACAATTAGTCCTCTAAGTATTGAACCTACTTTCACTTGGCCCCTTATTCATCAACCACGTTCAATGTTATCTTGGTCTCGTTGGCATACCTCACCAGAAAATCATGCAGTTGCAAGGGCTGCAGATATGATTATGGAAGAACCGGGGCAAAGACTCAATCCATTTGTTGTAGTTGGAGGTTCAGGAACAGGTAAAACTCATTTTATATCTGCTATAGGTGATAGTCTTCAGAGTGTAATGCCACATCGTAGTATATTCCGAATCGATGGTTCGACTCTCGATAATTGTCCATCTGATTGTGAAGAAGCATTTCGCCAAGCGGGTGCTATATTAGTTGATGATGTTCACGAGATTGTCACTAATGGAACAGATGATTCTTTAGGCAGACTCCTCCATATTGCTATTGATCATGGGATACAGATTATTTGCACAACTCGTTCACTAGAAATACTCGAATCAGTTCCCACCAGTAATTTACGTCGAGTTTTGACAGGAGCAGCAATTGGAACATTAGAAGATCCAAGTATTCCTACACTCATAGCATATCTTAGGAGACGAAGTATTGCAGAAGGTGCCTCAATCGATGAGAGAATTTTGTCATCAATTGTGATACATTCTCCTACATGGGCAGGATCTTTGAATGCTCTTCAAGTGGTTCTATCCTCTATTTCAGAGGGTTTCATACCTGTGGATGATAGAGACGTCTCTATATTGTTAGATGGCCGTAGTCTTTCACCAAGATCTAATTTTCAAAGTGAATGGAATCCTGATTTAATTGGTAAAAAATTAGTCGAAGAGGTTCTAGATGATGTTTTACCTAAGGGCTTCAATCCAGACGTAGAACTTGTTAGTAATCTAGATGCAAATGAAGATGATCAATGGGTTCCTTCTAACAAGGAACTTCCTAATGGACGTCTCATTCCAACTTCTCCAAGACCTTCTTCAAAACCCTCATCTGGGATATCGAATATGTTGGGAGGCCAAATAGAGAGTCGTTTCTTTGATGCAGAAAGTGAACTACATCGTCGTAGATATGCACTTCATGAAATTGAAAGAGAGTTATCAATTATTCAAGATAGAATGTCGTCAACTACTCCAGGTGACATAGTTGCTCTAACGGATCGATTATTGGCATTAGAAGGGCAATTAGAAACAATTTCTGAAACACCACTTGGTGAAGAAATAGGTTCGATTGAACCCTTTGATCCATCTGAAATAACTGTGGAAATTCAATATCCAATTCTCAAACCTGCTCCAGGACAGATAGCTAATCATCAAAGTGAAGCCTCATCAAGAGGAACATCTCGCCTTCGAAAACGTAGAGTAAAGATGCCGATTTAATCTCTTACCATTGTTTGAAACCACGTTCTGCATGAGCATCAGCTTCAATATGTGTTAGAATAGTATTTCCGTCAATCAGTATAGCATCTGGATGAACTAAACCTGGACAAATTTCGATGGTTTTCCTCCATGAAGGATCATCTCGAACGTTTTCATTCCAGAATGGGAAAGCAGAACATTGCGCAGGTTTCACCCCATGGATCTTGCAACTTTTGTCTTCTCCGATATAGATGCAAGTTCCCTTTTGAGGGGTTGATTTCAGAACATATCGCCCATCATGTGTCTGTCTAGCATCTCTTTCTAACCATTTTTCAGCCTCGATTCCAAAATAGTTTGAAATTCTGATGACATCTTCTCTAGATAGGTATACAAGTCCATCTGGTTCATCGCAACACCTCCCACAATTTGGGAGACAAGTAAAGCGAATTCCCGCCTCCCACCATTCTGGTCTCTTTCGTCCCACATATTGTCGAATCATCTTCATGGTACAAACTTCACGGAAAATTTTGATGAGAATATATCCAAAGGGTTCATGATGGGAACTGTCCGGTTCCAATCTAACACCGAGGGTTGGGCATGAGTGACGAGAATATTTTGTTCCAAGTCCTTGACTCCCACCTTGATACTGGGATGCGAGGTATTCCTGTAGGAACATGTAAGACGTCTTTCGTGGATCCTATTGATGGTGTACATTATGCGGGATATCCAATTGCTGATCTTTCAAATGTTGATCCAGAAGATGCTGCCTTTTTATTGTTCAATAAGGATATGCCTACTGAAAATGAATCGAAAATGTGGAAAGAAAATTTAGCAAAATGTTCAGAAATTCCATCTGGTTCATTAGACATTTTTGATTCAATAGGTGTTGGTCAAGGTCATCCTATGGATTGGCTTAGTATGGGCATTATGTCTTTGGCTAGAGCCGAAAAAGAGAATGATATTTCATCAGATGCAGTAAATCTCATAGCATGGATGCCAGAACTAATGGCTCGATTATTCATGTCTAGGGGAGGAAGAGGAGATATAGCGGCCCCTTCAAATCCATCATTAGGAATGGTAGGTAATTTTGTCTCAATGTTAGGAATGGAAGGAGAAGAAGCAATCCGAGCAGAAAGGATTCTTCGTTCGTTTTTAGTCTTACACATGGATCATGGAGGAGGGAATCTCTCTACTTTTGCAGGTAAAGCAGTTGCATCAAGTCAATCTAGTCTTTTTGCATCTATTGCTTCGGCCATGAATGCTTTGAGTGGCCCTCTTCATGGACGTGCAAACCAGTCCTGTCTAGAGTTTGTTCAAAAGGTTGGAACATCAGATCCTGATGAAGTTGAATCTTTTGTGAGAGGAGAACTTGCTGCTAAAAGACCAATATTTGGGTTTGGACATGCAGTACTTCGAGCTGAAGATCCTAGAGCAACTGTTCAGATGAAAATTGGAGAAGAGGTATGTCCTGATGATCCATTATTTGCTACTGTCAGAACCCTCAGAGAGGTTGCTCCTAGAGTATTGGGAGAGAATCCTAAAATTAGTAATCCTAATGCTAACGTTGATCTCGTTTCTGGTACATTACTCCATAATGCTGGATTCAGAAAACCTGAATACTATACTACTTTCTTTGGATGGGCTCGAGTAATTGGAATCTCTGCACAAATTGTTGATGAAAGAAAGGCAAGAAATGGAAAAGGAGTTCCAATATATCGTCCGAAATATATCGCTCGTGATCAACCTGTCAGAAGATTGTAATCAGCCTTCTCTAAATGTCTTCCCTGCTCCTCTATGCCCAATGAATCTAGGAATCTCCCAAGGCGGAGATCCTTCATCGGCTTGAATTTTAGGCCATGATAATTTCTTTCCTAATCTGTCAATCATTTCTTGCCTTTCTTTCATGTCTAAATTTTCCCACGTCGGTCTTTCACTTGCTAGTTCATGGAGGACTTTTGCATTTTGTTCATTAGAAAGTCCATTCATTTTTTCCTCTAACTCATCACTCAATGGTTGAGTTCCAGGCTTTAACCAACGAGTTTGCCCCTTAGGAGTCCTAAGAATTGAAGGATCCATTAGATCACTTAGGGCTGTGAACCCCCCTGAAATTATGTCTTTTTCTATTTCCATTGGAGTGGGCCAAACATGAATCGGAAATCCCCTGCGTTTCTGATTTAATTTTGTTAGAGATTTTCCTTTGAATGAATATGCCCTCCCAAGGTGAAGGAATTTTGACCATGAATGTAGATGTTTGAATGCTAATGGAAGTAAGGGTGCCCCGATTTCTTGCCAATGTTCTACCATTCCTGCGACAGTTCTCTTTCCATATGAAGGAAGAGCCATAGCTCTACGAATTGGTGCAGGCCCCCATGGCCTGATTGATGGATTGATAGGAGTAGCTGGGAGGGAAATTTTTGATAATTTGTGAGCAATCATCGTCTTTGGATCAAACGAGATTATGACAGTATTTCTCTCAGGAATATCAAGTGGAGACAATTGATTATCAATATTCTTCATTATCTCAGAAACGTGCTCGGTCATTCCGTTTCTACTAAAATAAGTTCCAGCAATTTTTGCTCTTGGATGAGGGCGTTTAATCTCGATACATGCGGTAGAGCAGCCATTAATCCAAGATGATTTAACTCTAGAATCTTCAATTAATTCTGAGAATATATCGAAACCTGCTGCACGTAAATCATCAGAGTGATTTTGCTCAACATAAGGAAATAATCCTTCTTTTTGTCCTTCAAGTTCGATCTTAGCATTATGATGAAGTGCTAACTCTCCATCTACAGTTAGCCTTACATCAAATTCCGAACCATCCGAATATGTCATCCCATGTGCTATAGCATCAATACTATTCTGAGGAGGCTGTATCCATTTGCTTTCCATTTTATCACCTATTCAGACTCATTTGATTTCCTGATTTTCTGAAGAAATCTGTCATTCCACATTTTACCTTCAGATTTAACTGGGGGTGAATTAAGGAAATTATGGATTTTTTCCGATTCCATTTGCCTAGTAAATGGATCGTTTAACCATCCTTCTTTGCCATGAAAATGAAGTGCTATGAATCGTTCACCTGATCTACTTGTCCCATGTAATTCTAGTCCATTAATTTGTGAATGAATGGCTAGAGGTCCATTTCTCCATTTCACTGAATCAATCTTCCAATTCTCTCCTAATACTTCTTTTCGCCATTCAGATTTTTCAAATGGAAGAATCCACCTATTTGAGGGAACTTTAAACCCATTTTGGAACCTAAGAATTTGAGAAAACCAAGCTAAACAGAAAAATGAATATGAAATCCATCCTATTATAGGATTAATCAAAATATGTAACAAGAAAAATATTATTCCTGTTGAAAAATAGAGGATTGTATTTCTCCCAATTAACCATCCTCCACCTCTTGGCATTTCATTTAGGGCCATCCATGCTGGAATATACAACAAACTCCACGTAGACATAAATAGAATTAATGAAGCAAATTGATCATTAGGACTTTGTCCAGAAAAAACAAGAGGGACAATTGTTACTATCAAGAAGAAAATAGACCAAGAACAGGGTAATAAGATACTTCGAGCAGGTGGTTTGAATCTCTGTCTAATCCATCCCTTTCCCCCTGTTTTTGAATCTGCTAGTTTCCATTCACTTGAAGGTAAAATTTCCCAAGGGAATTGAAAAGGAACTGGTTTTGATTTAACTCCTTCATCAACTAGGGCTCCAAATGCCCCGTATGATTTAGTTGGAGATTTACCTGCAGTACTTCTCCACCATTCGGATCTTCCATGCACCCAGTCAGCGTCTGCGACCTCTGACATGAGCATCCGTGTTGGTTAGTGTGTATTGCTCCTTCGCTCAAAGAAGGTCACCTAGTAGGTCACCTATGTTCATTTCATCTAGATCTGAATATGGATCATTTTGATTTTGTGTAGGTGAGTTAATCGGAAGTCCCGGCGGGATTGGTACAGAATTAGAGTTTAAAGGAGGTGCACTAGGGATATCATTAGTGGCCCATGCACGCGATTCTTTTACCCATGGGTCTTTTCTGAAACTTCTTTTTCTACTTCTAATTAGTAATACCATGAGCATTAATGTTCCAATTATTGTTGCTAATCCGGCTATTATAATATTCATCATATCTCCATCTGAGGAATTAACAAATCCTCCAAAAATACCACTATTTTCCTCTACTTCTATAGTTATGGAAACTAAATTATTTTCTCGGTTTAAGTCTACTAATCTGTTGTCAGGATCAATTTGAAGAGTCCAATCTACAGATTCAGTCCCGTCTATCCTGATGGTAATTCTTCTACTTCCCGACTCTCCTCCATTCATTTCAGTAATACTAGGGATAGTGGATTTTACTTCTCCGCTCGAACACCCGGCTAAAGATAGCATGGTAGGACTGACGTTTGGACAAGCAATAATGACAATATTTTCTCCATTCAAATTACCTTCATTGATTAATTCCGCTGTAATATCAACTTGATCTCCAAATTTAGTTTGCGTAATTTCTCCAAATTGAAGATCTAATGCTTTGAATTCAACTAGTAGAATTTGTTCATTTTCATCATAATCTGGCCCAATCCATCCTATTGTTGAATCTTGATCTCCACCTTCTGATTTCCCACCATGCTCTGAATTAATTTTTATTCCAAATTTTTGAGTATTGATAGCGGGTAAATCTACATCATCAACAACCACGTGTACTCTCACAATTCTTTCATCACCTGCATCGATTGATCCTAACATGATTTTACCCATAGAATCTATTCCTATACTCGCTCCAAGTTCATTATCCACTAAACTTCCTTCATGGAGAGAAATTATGAAACCAGGTAAAGGTTGAGAATTCCCGAGAACTTCAATACCCTCATCTCCTTCTTCATGAAGGGTTAGAAATGCTCTATCTACATCATTTCCGCTATTTGATATCAAAAATGTCCAAGTAATATCTCCATCTAATTCTAATTCTCCATAATTCCCACCTAATAATTCGATTTCCATGTCAATTCTTAATGGGATAATTATTCTCATTTCAATTTCTGGTGATTCATCATTGAGTGATAATTTGATAATATTCAAACCTGCTATTGCATAATCGTTCACTTCTACATATCCAACTAAGTCAGCACTTTCACCTGGATTTAATGTTTCAGGAGAATCCTCTGCAAATAGAATTCCAATACCAGGGTTATCTTCGAATCCATCGATTTTTGGTTCAATTATTTCTAGAATATTTCCTTGATTTTGAATAGCAATTCTAAATTCATATCTCTCCCCACTTTTAGCTTCAAACTCATTTTCAGATAACAGTGTCAATCTAAGATCGTGAATGGCAGAAATAGTAGTCGATAATTCGATATCATCGCCAATAGATAGATCTTCCACTAGACTTACATCTATGCCCATTAGATGTGTTTTACCTGCCTCTGCCCATTCGTTAGCACAAACATTTACAGAAAAAGTAGAAATCGAATCTCTAGGTAATAAAACATTGAATGGTAATGAACTCTCTCCACCTAAATTGCTTAAATCATATTCTACGTAGAAATTTCCACCTGCATCCTCGGTATTAAAATCAGAAATGATTACTTCTCCGTCTCCGTGATATTTTCTGATTGAAATTTCAAATGAGTGACATTCACC
>DAPV01000002.1 GCA_002502625.1 Euryarchaeota archaeon UBA125 | reverse complement strand
CTAGACACTACTGGTAAAAGCCAATCTGCCAATCCAACATTGTTTACTTTGAGAATAAATCCTGACTTTGTAAGATTCGACTGATTCAAACCTCCAATTTCGACGGTACAATTTTCTGTATACCAACAGGCACTACCTCCAAGAATAATATCTCCTCTTGCGTCAACGTCGACACTATGAATGAATGAATCAGATGAATCTGTCGAGCCCCACAGTCCTTCCCATGACATGGAAGTATGATTCATTATTCCCCACCATGCATCTGATGAACCGAAGTTAGTCAGTGAGAATCCAGTAACACTAAAATCATTCGAGTAATGATTTCCTCCTACAATTATTCGGTGTTCATCTAATGCTGCTAAAGATTGCAAGTAATCTACGCCACTTCCTCCAATTTGTTGGGCCCAAACCAGATCTCCATCTCCGTCAAATTTGCCAAGAAATCCATCACTACCGTTATCCATTGATATATCTCCAATGTAGAAATTGCAATCGCTAATTTGTTCACAGGAACTACCTGCTACAATTACTCCACCGTCATTTGTAGCAACTATACCCTTTTTCTGTAGTCGATAGAATGATGCTTCTGGCCCATGGTCTGAGTCTTCACTGCCCATGTGTTGTACCCATTGAATTACTCCAGTTGGCGAAATTTCCATCAATAAAAGATCATCTTTGCCGTGTGTTATATTGTTTGAAAATCCAGGTATAGCAGTTTCGCATTCACTGCCGCTATTCACACAGAAACTGGAGAATGTAAAAATTTCTCCATTTGGACCTTCAGCAAGACTATGCGTAGTATCCCACAGCGCCCCTCCCATAGGAATCGCCCACAACCATGTTCCGTTCGGATCTACTCTAGCGATGAATGCATCATCTCCTTCAAAGGAATCTATGGTTACTGGGCCATTGGATATCTCGCACTCCGCTCCAGTTCCATAGGCTGCAGCGCCCCAACAAAACCAACCTGAAATTAAGTAATCGCCATTGCTTAGGTAAAGGATATTGTCAATTCTGTCTCCACCCAATGTACTATTGATGATTTCTGTAGTGCCTAGCGTTCCATTTCGGTGTACTTGTCCAAACGAAGCAGGTGCAAAACCTGAATTGTTTGCATTCCCTACTTCATTTTGATAAACACAATCAGGCAAGTTTCGCGCAACATATTCCCCTGGATACATGCCGCACATCATTCCTCCAAAGCTTAAATTTCCATCAGAATCGTATGCTAATGCAGTGACCGATGTATTCCATTCTGATTCAATCAGAGTGGTTGTGAAACTGAGATTTTGAGAGTTTGAACCATAAGAATACATTGGGGTAGTATCTTCGTTTTCAAGTGAAAAATATACTCTTGAATTTTCATTTATTGCCATAGAAAGAGGAGCTAGAACTAGGATGAGTGCTATCAGCACACCTCGTCTCATGATTGGGGGGTGTTTTCTGACTACATGAACGATTGTACGAATATTACCCTCTGGAACCATTTGTTTGATATGTTTGGAATTCTCTCGTGATTACGATGGACCGGTATCTAGAGCCTTCATTTCGATTCGTCCCGATTTTCATCGCTTTGTTAATGATTCTAGGACCAATGACTGGAATGATTGGTTTTTCTAATGATTTTACAGAATTATCAAATGAAGAGAAGTGGGTAGGTCCTCCTGGAGTTGGGACCTCAAATGCTACAATTATTACCACTACTTATCTCAATGGTTCACATTCTTATGATGATCTATACATTGGTTGTTCCACTACTTCCTCTTGTGGTTCAATTGTATCTAATGGTTCACTTATTTTAACTGTAAATACATTAACAGTAGATGCTGGAGCTTCAATCATTTCTAGCGCCTTTTCAAATATGACTCAAGGCCTAGGTACCTCGGTTCAACTTTCTTCTAGTTGGCGAGGAAATGGAGCAGGAGGAGCCGGACATTATGGTTCAGGAGGTTCAGGTGGCGGAGTTTCTAGTTCCAATGGTGGTTCTTCCTACGGAGTTGGAAATGAAACTGGATCAACTGGTGGTTCAATCAATGATTCAAATGGTAATTTAGTATCAAGTGGCGGAATTGGTGGTGGGCATATTGTTGTGTTTGCAGATTCTATTGAAATTTCCGGAATTGTCACTGCATCAGGAAATGACGGAGATCCTGGATACCGTTACAACAATGGTTCAGGCACAGGAGGTCCCGGCTCTGGTGGAGGTTCAGGTGGTTCAATTGTAATGTGGGCTAATGATGTTACAATTAGTGGCCAATTACGCGCTGAAGGAGGAGATGGAGGCGATGGAGAAGATGGTGACTGTCTTCCCGGTTCTGCTTGTCTATTCATGTATGATGGTGGAGATGGCGGAGGTGGTGGCTCTGGAGGAATAATTTCTGTCAGAGCAAATAGTACCAACAATCTGAATATTTCGACAAATGCTATTGTATCATCTTCTGATGGTTCTGGAGGTAGTGCTGGCGCTCCTTATGGCACAGGAGCTGCAGGTGTAGCCGGAACAAATGGAAGTGTAGGGTCTTCTTTCACGGGAATTTGGGCCGGATGGTCTAGTGGAAGTGGAGGAGGGAGTGGCCCTGCTTCATCATCCACACCGGATGCATATGAGCCGAATGATAGCCAATCAAATGCAACTTGGGGCAACGCTTCGATTAGTACATCAACTGGTCTGAATTCCACTTCGTGGTCTGGATTAACTATTCACAGCACTACTGATACTGATTGGTTTTGTTTTTGGATCAATCAGACAGCACAATTTTGGTTTAATATTACGTTTATTGATGCCAATGGAGATATTGATCTAAGATTATATGACTCCGGTGGAAACCAGATTTCATCCTCTACTGGTGTTTCTAATTCAGAATCAGTTACTCAATATGTGACCTCTTCAGCATTTTATTGTGCAGAAGTTTACGGATATTCTGGAGCAATCAATTACTATAACGCCACATTAGAGGTAGAATCAACCACAGTTGCCTCTCAAAACGATGCAGGCTCAGGTCAAGATGCTGGTCAATCAATTTCTACTGGATTACCACTTAGTGGCCCAAATAACGTAACTTATGGGGGATATCTAAATGAGTTATCAGATACAGACGATTATTATTCAATTTATGTTCCTTACAATTCTACTATTAGTGCCACTATGACCCACGCTACTGGTTTAGATTTTGATTTGCGTTTGTATGACCCATCAGGAACTTTGATCTCGACGGCTTCATCATCTGGTGTTCCTGAAAATGTTACTAGCATTGGCACAGTGGTATGGCCTGCTGGAAATTACTCATTAAGAGTAGATGTTTATCCCTTTTCTTTAGCTACAAATACTGGTAATTATTCGTTCAGTTATTGGATCTCTGGAGCATCGTCCTTTGCAGCAGCACCTGGAAACATTTCAGCAACTCTATCTAGTAATTTGACGTATGGTGAACTAGAATTGAGTAATCTTAGTACAAATTCATCGTATACATATCAACTGGAAATTGCAGCATTAGAGTATCATAGTTCAAATAACTCTTACACTACTCTATCATCTACTTCTTCTATTCTCAATGTTACACAAAGTAATTTCACAATTCCTGTTTCTAGTTCTGGAACGAATTATAGTTTCCCACAACGAGCAGGAACATGGTGTCTATATGGTGGACTTTCACAACCATCTTCAGGTTCTACAAGTTCAGGTTTCATAATGATCAATGAATCATATGATTGCATTGAAGTAAATATGTTGGACTTTGTAGTCTTGAATGAGACCGCAGGTTTTGTTTTAGGAACAAATCTTACAGCTGGAGATTCTTATCGATTTAATTGGACGATGGTCGATATGAATAACTATTCAACTTTACAAAGTGGTAATATCTCATTTACTCCCTCGATTTCAATTAAGACGTCTATAATTCCATGGAACCCTCCTAATTCAGGGGCAGAACGATGTATTCTCATGTATCTTGAGAATTCATCAACAAATGCAATTCTTGATTCCGCATTAGACTGTTTCACACCTGAATGGCCTAGAGTAAATATGACAAATGTCACTTATGATCGAAACTCTACAACTAACGAAGTTAGATTTGAGTTAACTGATCTAAATGTGGGAGAATCATATCAGTGGTCTGCAAGGTTAGAGGCTTGGGCAAATGGAACATTTACTAATGTTACTTCGTTAAATAATCAAACAATTTATGCATCAAATTCCAACATGAGTAGTCAAATATGGAATTATACTACTCCTAATGCAAGTGCCTTTTACTGCGCATACATCACTTTGTCTAATTCAAGTAACCCATTTTTGGATGAGGATGGTCGTTGCTTCCAACTATTTTTCGATGATGATTGGGATGGAGTCTGGAATGAGGATGATTTGTGCCCAAACACTAGTGCAAATGCGACTGTAGATGTCGATGGTTGTGATGCAACTCAACGAGATTCAGATGGAGACGGATACGTCGATGCATCTGATGCTTTCCCATTC
>DAPV01000009.1 GCA_002502625.1 Euryarchaeota archaeon UBA125 | reverse complement strand
TGGTCAGAGCTAGATCATCATTAATGGAACCAATGCAGAAACTTCAGGTATCTGCGCCAAACGATGTTATGGGTGGAATTACTAGACAAATAACTACTCGTCGTGGCGTAATTGAAGACATGCCTGTAGATGGAAATATCACTACTGTAATTGGCAGACTTCCTGTCGCTGAGACCTTTGGATTTTCTAATGATATTCGAGCTGCAAGTCAAGGTAGAGCCACATGGAATACAGAAAATGCTGGTTTTGAACAGGTACCGCCTCAATTATTCGAAAAAGTTACCCAAGAAATACGTGAAAGAAAGGGTCTGAAGGCTGAGGTTCCTACTGAGGCCAACTATACTGACTGATTATTATCTTAAGGAGCGATTATAGTGAAACGAACATTTGTACGTTTATCAGTACTTATTTTTCTTTTTTCTATTTTAGCTACTCCTTCCGTTGCATATCATTTAGGTCCACCACTAGAAGATAATAATGGAAATCCTGTAGCTGCTTATGGTTGTACTTGTCATGGTTTAGGTGGGCCATTAAATGGCCAACCTTCAGATCGCGCTATTGTTAGCGTTTCTGGCGTACCTATTCAATACGATGTTGATGTAACCTATAATTTCACAATATTAGTTCAAGATGCGAATACTTTAGCAGGTGAATCTGGAAATGTCGCTGGAGGTTTCCTCATGACATCTGGCAATATGGGGCTCTTTACTTGGGATGAAAATGAAGATATTCGTGCAGCTGTCGGCACTCCTGATGAAGAATCAAGTGAGCGAACTACAATATACAATATATCTCAATCAGATGTAGACGATGATGGTCAATGGAATATTCAATGGACAGCACCCACCTCAGATGTTGGACCTGTTGTTTTTCTTGTAGCTGGTAATTCGATTAACGATAATGGTCAAGCTGACGAAGGTGATTATTGGAATGTTTTGAGTTTCTCAATCAATGCGCCTGGTACAGTTACAAATGCCGAAGATATGGATTCATTGATTACTAGAACAGTTAGTGTTGGAACATACCAAAATTTGTTTGTTGCAGAAGTTACAGATGATCAGGTTGAATACGAGCGACAGGTCGCATTGTCGACAGATATATTCCTAAAAGGAAATATCTACTATTGGGCTAGTTTGGTAATGTTAATTCTTGGCGCTGTAGTTCAACGTGAAATAATGGAACGTAATCGTGGAGAGAGGCCACCATATTTAGCATCAGAATTAGCATATCCACAGATGTTAAGATATTCTGTTGTTGCTGCTATTTTGTTTTATTTCGGTGTTATCATGAAGGCAGATGATTCTGCTGTATTCTTGTGGGCAACCTCATTCTTCTGCGCTCTATGGGCCACATATGCAGTATATCGCACATGGCTCTCAATGAATTCAGAACCAACACCTGATGATCTGATGTAATCGTCATAGCCATCTACCTGTTGCCCCTGGAACGTCTATGGATGTCACCCCATCTGACTCGATGGATGATATTTCAACCCACTTAAATGATGTATTTATATTCATAAAAAAATGGTTTATTGCTTTTCTATTTGCATCAATAATTGTTACTATATTTATAGATCAAATTATTTCCACTTGGATATCTTCATTTGAATTTGATATTTCAGAATTGACAGTATATTCTCCTGAAAGATGGTTAAGAATGCGATGGGGTACTGTAATGTTAGCAGGCCTCATTATGTCCATTCCATATGCTTCTTTTTTGATAATTAAATTTGTAAATCCTGCCTTATATGATTTCGAACGTAAGTTAATTCTAAACTTAATTGGATTTTCTACTCTTGTAATTTGTTTAATTATTCCATATTGTTGGTTCATCATTTCACCAAATATTATGAAAGATTTTACTGAAATCACCGCGATAGATCAACTATCATCTAGTTACGATATTAGTCTGATTTACACGATAGTTCTAGGTATAACTTGGTCTATCGTAATATCAATTATTGCTCTCACATCACAGGGTATTGCAGCTATTTTAGTAGATCGCGATAACATTGAATCAACACCTGTTAAATGGAGGATTCATATGATTTCACTATTCATATTATTCTTATTATTATCTGGCCCTTTATCACCAATATGGCTTCCTTTATCTATTGGTGTAATTATTATTACAGAATTAATTTATGCTTTGATTCCTCCAAAGAATACATCATTGATACAGTCAGGATTTATCACCTTAAATTCGGATGGGTCGATAAACAGAGTTGCAGTATTGGATTGTGTTTGTGAAGACTCATGTCCTGCATTGAAAAATGCTCCATCTAATGTAGCAATCATCAAAACTGAATCAATTTGTCTAAATCATGATTCTAACGACCGATTAATTCAAATTTTAAAATCAAATGATTATACGAAGTTGATTGTAACTGGATGTAACGGTATTCCCGTACCTAAAGTTATACAAGATTATCTAAAAACATCTTCTATACAATTAATCGGTCTTTCATGGTTAGACAAACGTGGATTTCATCCTGAAGATAATAATCTTGCAAATCAAAGACGCATGATACAATTAAATCAAGTTTCTAATAATCATTCTGATTTTGATGATTCAATAGTAATATCAGATCCAGGTTGGGGTAGGTACATTCCACCTGGATACATTTCTTTGCCACAATATGATGAATACTAAGCAATCATCACATGGATTGATATTCAATTCATTTTATTCCGGTATGTGATCAGGTCACTTCGAGTCATAGCCGCAGTCGTCCTGCTGATTACTTCAATTGGTACATTCGTTCAACCAGAAATCGTTGAAAATGTTTTGATAAATACTCAAGTTTCACATCAGCATGAAGATTCTGATGAACTGTTGGGTATTCAAGAGAATGAACGATGGCTAGTTATTATAATAGAATTTGATGGATTACCCGTTAGTGTTGGAAAAGATGCAACTCATGCGCAAAATATGTTAATGGGTGTTGATGGTGCAGATGACTATATCGATGAATTAACTGCTTCAAATTCAATTCTAGATATAGTAATATCTGAATCAATATATTCTGCTCCATCTCCACCTTCTGCTTGGGGTACTGATCATAACGGTAATCGTGATGTAGCATCTGATGGATCTCGACCATCAGATCTAGCTTCATCTGTAATTCGTGCAATACCAGATGATATTGATCTAAATCAATTTGATTTAGATAACGACGGAACTCTAGATAGATTACTAATGCTGCATACAGGTAGACCTCAGGAAACTAGCGGGAAATCGAGTGATATTTGGAGTCATTTTCAACATCTATCAGATCCAATTGAAAAAGGAAATACTAGTATTTCACATTATACTATGGCATCATTCCAAAGTGGGTTAGGTACAATCATTCACGAGATGATTCATCAAATGGGTGGACTTGATCTCTACGATGTGCATGATGATTATAATTCCGATGAATGGAATGGTGTGGGTGATTTTGATATCATGTCCAGTGGTAATTGGAATGGAAATGGTAGAACACCTAGCCTACCAATGAGTGTTACAATGGAATTGATTGGACTAGATAGATCAGTAGATGCAACATCATTCCCGTCATCACACATTAATTTGACACCTATGTCTGCAGGTGGAAATTCATTATTGTTACATATTTCACCTACAGAAACTGTTTATTTCGAATATAGAGGAGATATTGGATTTGATAGAGAATTACCTGGACACGGATTGCTAGTATCAATTAAGGATGAATACCAGAAAGATATCACTGGTAATGAAGTAAATATTGACCCTAGTTCACCATTTCTGCGTATATTAGAAGCAGATTCCAATTCAGATTTAGTTACTGGATCTGATTCAGGTTCACAATCTGATCTATTCGTTCAAGGTGATATTATAGGATCTGATGGATATCTAATATACGACGCACATGGACGAATAGTAGATTGGAATGTTACTGTAATAGAAATGAATTCTAATTCTATTGAAATATCAATTCAATTTATTTCAAATCGAACAAATGATGTTCTTCCCGAACGATCTACTATTGAACTATTACAGGATGATTCGATTGAATTACTATTCGACATAGAGACTTCATGTATACCATGGATATCACTCATTTCAACAGATAATCGTAATCCTCGCATTAATATTACTTCTCAAATATCAGGACAAAATATATCAATATCTTTGGATTGGGTCCAACAATCAATAATTGGTTCTTCTGGTACACTATCAGGAACTATTGGTTGTGGTGCAGATATATATCGATCTGTAATTATTAAATGGGCTATTGTTCCACATAAGATGGTTAATTCGTTCTATGAAACAACAATATCTTACGATGATTCTACTCAACTATACATACCTGTTGAATTGGTAGGTGAAGGTGATAGAATATATTCAGTCAGTATTGAAGGTGCACTTGACCGTATTGCTGATATCGATAGTACAATGATTATATCAGAATCGAATTTGATTAATGTAACCATAAACCCAAATGGATTACTGACTCCAAATATGTTTGCTGAAGGAACTATTGTACTATATACTGAGGAAGGTACTAGATCAGATATCGATATCACATTGTATACTGAAAATATACGATCAGGACCATTTGGTGATTATATTGAACCTGCAACATTAGTATCAATTTTGATATTACTTCTATCAATTACAGTATTACCATCATTCACTTTTAGTAAAAATTCCAACAATAAGCAAATTGACACAGTAGAATCTTTCAGTGTCGAGTCAAATTTGTCCATCGTCGATACGATGGAGGTCGACGAAATTCAAGATACTGAATATTATCAGAACGATTATTTTCATCAATAATTGCGATAATATACTTCTTGTTTACACCAGCAGCTAGACGTGCATTCAGGCAAGCTTGCGTCCAATTATTAGGTGCTTCAATCGTTGTATCAATTAACCATGGAGCATGTTCATCACCTATCTTGGTCGAATATCCTCTCCAAAGTGTGCCGTATTTGAATCCAGATCGAATAGCAAGCCCTCTTGAAATTAAATCTGTAAGTACAGTATTGTGTATTGTTGAATCATGTTGATTAATCATCGATATTTCTATTTCATTCAATCTGTTTCTGAAACGTGTATTTATGCCTAAATTTGTCCATTCATTCATATTTGATGTTGAGTCATAGTGAACATTACCTATTGGATCTGCAATCATTAATTCATATGAAACAATAGAATATTCATCATCAATTACTAATATCTCAGGTATTCGATTGTTATTTACCACACTAATTGTCCATAATAATAGTTCATTAATATCGATGTAATCTCTTGCTCTGTACCATCTTATTTCAGATGTGGGGTCATCTCTGTCTGGATGAGTTTCTTTATGCCATCTCAATGCCCACGTACCTTTACTAGCATTATTTTTAGGATATAATTGTACAAGGTTACCAGGTACTCTTAATGCTTCAAGCATGAAAAATTTCTCTTCTAAATCTTGATTATTTGTGATTTTATCGTTTATCCAATCATCATGAGGTAATGATTGATGTCTATGTATGTGAGCAAATATAACCTCTTCAGGAAAAAGTTTCAACCCACCACCTTCTAATCTTGTACCAATAGCTGATTTTTCCCATAGACGTTGCCACTGTGGCTCAGTCATTATCACATCACCATCGGACTCATCCATGCTATTCCATCATAACCGAATGTATCAGCATTCGGATGAACGTGAATACAAATCTTTCATATCGGTCTATGTTAGAATTGAGCATGTGGTAACATGAGACGGCAACTTACTGTCCAAGAAAGAGTGTTGCTACATTTACATGATAGGTATATGATCGAGAATGCATGGGATGCACCTATTGAACACTCACAGTCTGGTGTTTCAAATGCAGTGGGTGTTCACAGAAGACACTTACCTAGAACAATGAGAAGATTAGAAGATTCCAATCTAATTACTATTGAGTTGAGACATGTGGCTAATACAAAAAGAAAAGTACAGGTCTACTCCTTAACAGACAAGGGTCAGAAAATGGCATCTGATTTATTGAAAAGTATATTGATTTGGGAAGTTGAAACAGACAATGGATGTGTTCTACTTTCATCAATATATACTCGTTCATCTGACATTTTAGAATATCTATATCCTCCAACAAATATGTATGAATCACCTTCTATAGGCCGTTTAGCAGAACTTGTCAAGGTTGCATATGAAGATGGGATATTAACTACAGCAGAAGAGCGTCTACTAGAAACCGCTGCTCAAGAATTACATGTTGATAGAGAGACATTAGAACGAATTAAAGAAAGAATTTCTAACGACAAATCTAATGGTCTCGAATCTAGACTAATTAGAACTGCATTGATGACAGCATTAGCAGATGGCTATATTGATAAAAATGAAGAAAAAATACTACGCAGAATTGCAGTTGAGTCAGGTATTGATCATGAGGCTTACAGCACTTTAGTTGAACGGACATTGTCAGAATGTCTTTCATTAGAGGAAAGAGCATATTTTGGTGCAATGGAAGCATTAAATTGGTCGACTGATGAGTCGCATTCATTCATTCAAGATTTACGTACGGCATTGGGTATCGATTCAGAGCAACATGATAGATTGAGTACACTAACCCGGGCCAAGTTGAATTAGGCACACCCATAGCGCTGACTAGTGGTCACATGAGAGGGATGGATGAATTTGAAATTGAACATCTTAATCGACTAGAGAGAATCCGTTCATTACTAGAGATAACTCCTGAGACCCATATTACCTTAGTTGGCGATGTGATGTTAGATAGATTTGTTACTGGTGAAGCTGAAACATTGGCCACTACTGCACCAGCTCCAGCATTAAGAGTAATTCATACAAATCAATCACCTGGAGCTTCTGCTCATATTGCACAATCATTGAATGGATTTGGAACTAACACTCGATTCCATAGTGCTATTGGAAATGATGAGGCTGGTCAATCAATCATTCAAATTCTTAATCAATCTGGTATTGATACATCACGTATTCTAACAATTGATGAACAAACTACACTCGTCAAGACTAGATACATTGCTAGTAGACGAGGATTACTAGATCGAAGGCAAATGTTATTGCAAACAGACTCAGGAGGCAAATCACCCATAAATGAAAATGATTCCAATAAAATTTTGGAATCTGCTATCAGTGATTTACATGGTGCAGGTGCACTAATTATTTCTGACTATGATAATGGTGTAATATCTGAAAATGTTGCATCAAAACTCATCAATGCTGCAAATGCATCTGATATTCATACTATTATTGATCCCAAATTAAGTAGTCTTGGTAAGGCGATGAATGCAGATATCGCATTGTTCGAAATGAGAGGCATTGAATTGATTATGAAGCGTCAACTTTTAACTAGTTTAGAAGAGACTCGTAATCATCTTTTCGAGACATATGGTTGGAAGGCAATGTTAGTAATTGGGGGTGTGCATGGTACTCAATTATATCTTAAAAATGGAGATTATGAACATCATCCATGCAGAGTAATTGAACCGAGACAGCAACTAGGATTGCATGATGCTGCTGCCACAGCACTGGCACATGCATTGGTTAGCGGTGCATCATTAACAGATGCTGCTTGTCTAGCACATTCAGCGTGTGAAGTTATACTCGGTGCTGAGGCTAGTCGAGAATTTGTTTCTAAAGATATATTGGCTGACTGGCTTGATGAAGTTAAATGGCAATTCCAAATAAGTAATCGGTGATTAAATGAGTTGGTGGCTATGGCCAACTACTGCTGATGTTGGCATACGAGCGTTTGCTAATAGTCCATCACATTTAATCGACGAAGTTATTCATGGAATGCAGAATATAGTGTTATCAAATTCTGACACAGTATTTGATGAAAATTTAATAATTGGTGAAATAGAATGGAATCACCCAATAGATAGATCATTCGATAGATTAATTGTTAGAATATTAGAAGAAGTACTCTATTTATCAGAAGTTCACAATAGGTGGATTATTCAATCAAAAACTATGATACTGGATGATGATGTTCAAATTGTTTTTACTTATGCAGACTCAAACCTAATCGAAAGAGATGTTGAAGTAAAGGCAGTGACAAGACATTCACTTGAATTTACTCAAATTAATGAAAATGAATCAATAGATAGCATTGATGGAGTACCTGAAATGATCGGACCTGGGTGGTTCGCTTCAGTAGTATTTGATTTGTAGTGGGCACGTCATCGGTGGACACGCGTAGCCTTCAGTAATTACTCGGGGTTTCTCCGCTCCGGAATCCCGAGGCATCCATAGCTCCCAGTCGGGCTGTTCGCTTCCGCGCCTGACCTGGTTCCCGGGTGAATGCCATTTCCACATCCCTCCGGATGTGGGTCTGGCCAACCTGGATCTCTCGGGGTCGAAGCATCGCCGTCCCCCCAAACATTACCGACGGTTCGTTTGTGCCGCCCTCAGACTTCGGACCACCATTATTGACGATTTGTGGAAAACAGGACACGTCATCTTCCCTCCTAGCCCAGCGTTTCGTTAGCATGACCCCATATCAATCCGACGGATGTTAATTCGATGATTCAGAATTGGATGGGTCATATTTACTTGGACATCCTGTTTGAATTTCATCTGCCCTTATCACAAATGAATCATCGACAATTTTGAGAACTCCCTTAACAGATACCATCTTGCCTTCTTCGAATCCTACAGGTATGGCTAATCCAGAAATATCTACTTTCAATGTATCTTCAATTCCAACCAACGTAACCAAAGTATCATCATTAAGGGTTCCATTGACTATTGTACCACGAATATGAATTCGCTCACCTAAATGAGTTTCAGAATTATCCATAATCTCATCAATACTGTATTGAGGAACTGGCTGAATTGTAATTGACATCATTACCATGAATAATGTCAGGACTATGCCGACGACTAGCAATCTACCTAGCCGGGTTAAGGCCATAGTTTACCGTAAAACACATTGTTCTTGAGATTTCTCAATATTTGTTCATTTATGTGAATGTCCAACAGCATCTGTTAGATTATCGTATCCATGTTCTTT
Source organism: Euryarchaeota archaeon UBA125 (assembly GCA_002502625.1). Lineage (GTDB taxonomy): Archaea > Thermoplasmatota > Poseidoniia > Poseidoniales > Thalassarchaeaceae > MGIIb-N2. The sequence continues at coordinate 14,433 of DAPV01000009.1, read as the reverse complement.
CAATTTACTAATCAAACCTTTATTGATAGTTTTAGCTACCGATGGTCCTTCAAATATTAGGGCGCTGTATAATTGCAATAGACTAGCACCTGCACCAATTTTTTCCCAAGCAGATTCAACATCAGATATTCCACCGACTCCAATTATGGGCAAATTACCATTGGTGTGATCAAATAACAAATGAATAACTTCAGTAGATCGTTGTTGTAATGGATCGCCAGACAATCCTCCGTTTTCCTTCATTATCTTATCTTCACTAGGACGTGAGGTTGTAGTGTTAGTTGCTACAATACCTGCGCAATTATTTGCTAATGCGGTATCTGCTACAGCCATAATTTGTTCATCAGACAAATCTGGAGACACTTTGACAAGAATAGGTTTTGGTTTGGAATTTTCTTGTATTGACATTTCTAAATTTACTGCGTTACAAGATTTTAGAATTTTATCTAACTGAGAATTTTCTTGTAATTCTCTAAGATTGGGTGTGTTCGGGCTAGATACATTGATTACGAATAAATCACAATATTTCCACAATCGTTCTAGAGTTCCTGAATAGTCATCTTCAGCAGATTCATTAGGAGTAATCTTACTCTTTCCTAAGTTAACTCCTACTGGAATATTTGCCCATTTTTTAGATTTCTGAATCTTTAATCTCTCTGCTGTTTTAACAGAACCGGGATTGTTAAATCCCATTCTATTGATTAGAGCTTTGTGTTTGTTACTTCTGAACATTCTAGGCTTAGCATTGCCATCTTGTTCATGTAACGTAATACCACCGATTTCAATCCAACCGAATCCTAAATATTCCCAATTAGGGATGTTCTCTCCTTTTTTATCCATTCCAGCTGCTAGTCCAACTGGATTATCAAAGTCGATGTCAAAAATAGAAGATTTAATTGATGGTGATGAAAATAATTTTTTCAATATACTTCGATATCCAGGAATATATCGACACCTAGTACGTAGTCGATACATTGCTATCGAATGTAAAGATTCAGAACTTAAAGGAATTACAGACATTATTCGTGGAGCCAAAATCCTCCATATTAGTCCCATTCATATTGGTGGCTATGACGACATGATTCAAGTGTTGCCCTCCATCGGACTTCATGGAGCCGTTCAATCAACTCGATCTAGCAATGCGAGAATGGGCTCGAAGATTTCTTAGACATTCTGAAATATTTACTCAATCACCAACAATAATATCAGACAAAATTCTTTCATTACATCTTTATTTCAATGACAATGCACCCTCACAATTCTCTGAAATTTTACAATCAATTAATGTTCAAGAATCTATTCTTTTGTACTCAAATGATATACTAATTGGTCAAGTAGGTGGAGAAATTATCGATGATTTAACTTCAGTATACATTCCTACAGATAATATATTTGATAAATGGGATGAATTAGATAAAATTATTCGTGAATTGATACATGCTGGATATCCAGGATGTGTAGGATGTGGTGGTCCCGGATCTGAAGAAGCATGGGATGAAAATAAAAATAGAGAATATATTATGAAACACTCAACTGAATGAAATGTATACATTTCAATTAATCATTACATAAATTCCAAGTAAGGAGGGTTCAAGTATCGTCGAGTTGGCCGTTGAACCAATGTCCATAGTCATCATTGCAGAGAAACCCAGTGTCGCTAATGATTTGGCAAATGTTCTAGATATTAAAGATAAAAAAGAAACACATTGGCATAGTGATGAAATAATTATCACTTGGGCAGTAGGTCATTTGTTAGAACTAAAATCCCCTGATGAATATAATTCTGAATTAAAGGATTGGAGGAAATCTCTCGATTCTCTTCCATTTGTACCTGAATCATTTGATCTAAAACCGAAACAATATACTAAGAAACAACTTAATGCAATCCTCAAGTTACTCAAAGATAAATCCGTTACAGAAATCGTCAATGCATGTGATGCAGCGAGAGAAGGGGAATTAATTTTCAGATCTATAATTCAGTACTCAGGTATTGATATCCCAATTTCTAGAATGTGGATGCAATCTATGACTGATGATTCACTATTGAAAGCGTATAATGATCGTAAATCAGGTGACCAATATCAGTCATTGAGCGATGCTGCCTTTGCTAGAAGTCACGCAGATTGGATTATCGGCATGAATGGTTCAAGAGTAGCCAACATACGTCTACCTAAAAATAAGAGAGAAAAGACTAGTAATTCTTTAGGTAGAGTTCAGACACCAACATTAGCACTAGTTGTAGATCATGAATTAAAAATTCTATCTTATGTGCCAGTACCTTTTTGGCAACTCAATGCTACATTTTCTGTTGGTGATGCGAAGTGGACTGCTAGATGGGAAAGAAACGGGCATAAAGACGATCCATCTGACCCTGAGAAGAAATCTCATAGAATAGTCGATGCTGAAGAGAAGGAAATAGTTGAAAAAGCCATTTCATCTGGAAACACTGAAGTTACAGATACAAGTAGAATTAGGAAAGAAAAACCCCCAATGAATTTCGATTTAACTAGTTTACAAAAAAAATCAATTTCACTATGGAATTGGACATCCAAAAGAAATGATTCTGTAGCTCAAGACCTTTATGATAAATTCAAAATTATTACATATCCTCGCACACGTTCAAAACATTTACCAGATGACATGAAAGATGAAGTCAACAAAATTATAGATAGTATTTCACAACAATCTGAATATTCAGAATTAGCCAACAATATATCTGAAAATGGTCTTATGAATGCGAATAGAAATTTCAATACTAGTAAGGTTGATGACCATTTTGCCATTATACCAAACGGAAATGTACCTCCGGAATCACTTAGTGGCGATCATAAGAAATTATACGATTTAATAGTAAGAAATTTTCTTGCTTCATGGTATAGTAACGCTGAATGGAAAGTAACTAAGAGAATTGCAGATGTTGAAGGACAATTATTTGTTAAAGTAGTTGAAGAATTAGATACACCGGGTTGGAGGGCTGTAATATCCAAGAAAAATAATGTTCCAGAGGGATGGGGGTCATTGCCAAATAATCCTTGTAATGCTTCCCTTAATTCATATGAATTCACTGAGGAAATGTCAAAACCTCCTAACAGATTAACTGAAAACAGTTTATTGACACTAATGGAAACTGCTGGTAAAAATATCGAAGATGATGAAATAGCAGATTTGATGAAAGACAAAGGATTGGGTACACCCGCAACTAGATCATCCATAATTGAAAATTTAGTCGAACAAAGAAAATACCTACGTCGTTCTCGTAATGGTTCAATTAGTGTTTCATCACAAGGTATACGAATTATCGATATTTTACGTAGAATACCAGTTGAATGGATTACATCTGCAGAGTTAACTGGTCAAATGGAATACTCTCTTCAATCTGTTCAAAATGGTAATCAATCAGTTGATCAATATATCGATAACATTGTCAAACAAACAACTGAAATGGTTGAAAACATACGTGAATATGATCGAAATGAATTGTATAAAAATGAACCACCAATTGGTGATTGCCCATGTTGTGATGCACAAGTGTATGAGAATTCAATGGCTTACCAGTGTGAGAAAAATATATCTCGCGATTCAGGATGTTCATTTGTTTTCTGGAAAGATACCTCTGGTCGTTGGTTTGATAGACAAACTGCTACAAGATTACTAAATGCTCGCACTTTAGTTGATTTACACGGATTTTTCCGACAAAGTGGAGATATCTATGACGCTACAGTAGAGCTTAGTGATGAAGGTAAAGTAATTCCAAAAGGTGCAGGTGATACTACATCATCAACTTCTGATGTTGAATTATGTTCATGCCCATTATGTGATTCAGGGTCCATTAGAATAACAGAATTCAACTACACATGTGATGTAGAAGATTGTAAATTCCGAGGACTGAAAAATGAGATGGGTAAACGATTAATTTCTCCTGATGAAGCTAAAACTATACTCACAAATGGTAAATCTGAACTCATTGATGATTTTATTTCTAAACGTAATAGACCATTTAGTGCGTATCTAGTTTTACAAGGTAATCGTGTCGCATTTGAATTTCCACCAAGGCAGGCTCCTGCTGATGCAAAGAAATTCGAAGTTAAACCAGGTGTAGTGGCTATATGTCCTAAGACCAATGTTGAAATTATCGAAACTGAAGTATATTTTCAACCTGAAAATTCCGGATCTGAATGTAAAATCCAAATCACTAGAGAGATGTCTAGTAGAGAAATTACAAGAGATGAAGCAAAAATTTTGATTGAAAAGGGTCAAATTGGTCCTTTTGATGATTTTGTATCTAAACGAACTGGAAATCCATTTACCTCTATTTTGTATTTGAAGAAAAATCAGTCTGTAGGATATAAATTTGCAAAGAAGTAAAAAAAATCATTCATAGCGAAGTAAGGTTCATGCCAGTGAACTATTACAATTTATCATGGATGTGCTTGAATACGACGTCCTTGTCGTTGGAGCCGGCCCTATTGGCGGTTATTTATGCAGAGAATTATCTAATTCTCAATTGTCAGTATTACAGATAGAGGAACATAATGAAATTGGACGACCATTTCAATGCGCTGGTTTAGTTACTCCATCCGCTATGGTCAAAGTTGGTCTTGAACATACTACATTAACAGACGTTTGGGGTGCTAGAATGCATTCTCCTAATGGTACAAACATTCAGATTGGTAATCCATCTCAAGTACGTGAACATGTTGTATGTCGCAAGTTGTTTGATGAATCAGTCGTTAGACAAGGTATTGATGCCGGAACTGAATTATGGTTAAACTCAACCATCACTGACGCTAAAACTACTTCCAATCATATTCTTTGTACTGTTGAAAAAGATGGTCAATTAATTCAAATCCAAGCCAAACTTTTGTGCGGAGCTGATGGAGCACACTCATGGGTTAGAAGACATGCTAAATTGGGTCGTCCACCTGAAACAATGATTGGATTTCAAACAGAAGTTGTTGGATATCCTGGACTCGATGGAATATTAGACATGTATACTGGACATGATGTTGCACCTGGACTCTTCTCATGGGTTATACCTAATGGAGATACACATCGAATTGGGATGTGGGTTAGAACAAAGGATGTTGATGATAGATCATGCGAAATGCTCTATGATTATCTGATAAATGATTCAAAATTTGCTTATCGATTTGAAGGTATTACTGAAGTCGCTCGATATTGCGGCCCTGTTCCAGCAGGAGTATTGAAGAATATCGCTAAAGAGAGAATTCTACTGTTTGGAGATGCTGCTGCAATATGTAAACCTACCACTGGAGGTGGTATAGGTCCAGGGTTTGAACAAATAGATTTAATGTTGCCTGATATGATTAAGTGTTTTGAAAAGAATGATTTTTCAGAACGAAAATTATCTAAAGTTGCTAAGCATGTTGATAGTATTCGTAAGCATCATCGAAGAGCTAGACAGTTGCGCGACCTATTCTTAACTGAAGTTGATGATGAACAGTTAGACGAAATTTTTTCAGTTTTCGCTAGACCAGAAGTAATTGAAATGATTAATGAGTTAGGAGATATTGAGAAACCAGTTCCTTTGGGAATGAAAATGATGAAAGAAATTCCTGAATTTAGAAAAATGTCAATGAAAGCAGCATGGACACTTCTTACTGGAAATTGATGATAGACACCTTCATTCATTGTCCCATCATGGCATAACATGGGTCGAGAAATAACTGCACTACTACTCGTGTCGATAATGTTGATTCCTGGATGTTTTGGCAGCGATAATACTCAAGACACTGAAGATGTAGATATTGTATATTCTCCCCCAGTTCCTGTGGTATCCATATCCCCATCTACTCCATCTACTAACGATGATATAACTGTTACAATTCAATGGTATTCTGTTACTGGTGGTTCTCATCCATATACAATATATCTTGACGGAAATATTGTAGCTACTGGTGAAACATATGGAGACATGCCTACTGGCAGAATTATCAATAAAACATTAGAAGGAGATCATACGATTCGAGTTGTTGTAGGAGAAAATGATAATTCTAAAGATGCTACATGGCAATTTACTACATCACCACCTGAATTGATTACTCCCGAAATAATAGTTCCATATTATCTTCAACTTGATAATCCTGGAAAATCAGCTATATTCTCCATTACAATAGAACATCCTGATATTGATTATTGTACCTACATCGCTAATATTAGTGACACACCTATAGATTTAATATTCAATAAGACATATGATTGGCAGTTGAAATATGAAGGCATTATTGAGTTTTCAGAATCTACTCAAATTAACATACATGTTGATTGTGGACGAAATCAAATTGCAAGCACTACTATTCCTGTATTTGTTAATGATCCTGCACTAGCTGATACCGATGAAGATGGGATTCTAGACCCAAATGACGAATGTGAAAGTACCTCAGGGTACACCAGTAGCCCCAATACTGATCATGATTCGGATGGATGCTACGACTATACTGAAGACAATGATGATGATAATGATGGTAAGTTAGATGCAAACGATCGATGTATTCGCGGAGATGTAGGTTGGGACTCATCAAATAAAACACTTGATTATGATCAAGACGGATGTAGAGATAGTTCTGAAGATACAGATGATGATGGTGATACTATTTCTGATGATTATGATTTATGTTTATCTGAATCATTTATTTCATCTGGTATTACAGACCATGATAATGACGGTTGTAATGATACTACCGAAGATAATGATGACGATAATGATGGATATAATGATTCATTAGATGAATGTCCCAAAGGAATTGTACAGTGGAATCCAACAAATCTTACTGACTATGATTCTGATGGATGTAGGGATATTGACGAAGATACTGATGATGATAGTGATTCTATTCCTGATGTGGTTGATCAATGTGAATATACAACTCTTGGATCACTCACCATTGACATAAACGGATGTGATGATGATCAACGAGATACCGATGGAGACGGAATAGTAGATTCGCAAGACGTATGCCGTGATACACCAACACAGTATATCTATCAAATCAATGATGATGGTTGTGCAGATATTGATTCAGATGGAGTGTATTCTAATGTTGATTCATGTCCTAATAGTCCAGAGCGATGGACAATTGATGAAGATGGATGTGCAATAGTTCAGAAATCAATTGATTGGAATTCTGGTCCATATCAATCAAATGCATTTGGCACAGCTGGTGATTTTACTATATCAACTACTTCAGGAAGCTACAGTTTATCTTCTTCATGGACCGGTGAACATACTCATTTGTTTATCTTCAATTACAAATCAAATTCCTACATGTCAAGTTTATGGAACCAGGATGTTGGTCAGCTATTATCCAATATCCCTGATAATACAATCATAATTTTTGGATCGTTTGATAGTGATTATGCATCAGACATGAGTTCAATGGAAAGTAGAGTTCAGAATTGGTTATCAGGTCAAAATCAGGAAACACGTGATTCATGGAATAGTCGTATACTGTACATGAATCAGCGAGCGTCAACATCTGGTGGTAGTCTAGGGGATATTATCAATGAATGGAGTACATTTTATTATGGCATAGATAGATTTCAAAGATGGAGACAGATTGGTAATCTGCTTGATTGGAGTCAAGGGAATAGTTGTTGTTATAGATTCCATTATATTGCAAATGAGCCACAAATGTGGAACTCTGAATTCACTACACAACTTAGACCTCATGACCCAGGTATTACCACCGTTGATGTATGGTCAGGTGAAAGACATAGAGGTGGTTGGGATTATTCGGCTACTGGAGGATTTTATTCATACATGAATGCCACATTGCCAGAATCTATCATAATGGATCGTTTCGATACTCTTGAGGTTCATCATGAACATCGTTGCACTGACCGTCGTGATCGCTATGGGATTGACGATGATGGAGATGGCACTACTGACAGGTTTAGTGGTTGCCACGAATGGGATCGTCTACAGAAATTCAGTCTATGTCAAAACACAACCTCGAACTCTTGTGGTACTGAAGTAGTCCGATATATCACTACATACGGTCGTGAAGGTCAATGGACAAGTGATATCTCGCCGTATCTATTCATGTTCCTTGACGGTGGAGATCAACGATTCAGATATTCGGGAGCCGAAGGTGGTAATCTCGTAATTACCCTGATGTTCTCCTCATGGGGAGAAGATGATTCACGCCCTGTAAGAGGCGAGTTGGCATTCAACATCAATAATGTTAAGTTCAATTCAAACTACAACAACGAATCTAGTAATGATAGACGTCATAATGTAGATACTAGTTCATGGCATTCAGTCAGTATAGTTGCTGCTATTACTGGGCATGGTTTCGGTAATGACCCTAATAATTGTGCAGAATTCTGCAATCATGAGCACCGATATTCAATGAATGGATATGATATTACTGAGGATCACCCAATGACACAAAACTCGAGTTCTAATACAGATCAAGAAGGATGTCAGAAAACAACTGATCAAGGAACTGTAGCTAATCAATTAGGAAGTTGGCCATACGGACGTGCTGGATGGTGTGCAGGCCTTGATGTTAAATTATGGATTTATGACATCACTCATTGGATTAATCCAACTGGTACAAATGAACTTCTCTATCAGGGTCTGTTTAATGGTGCTCAATACCAAGAAACTTCGAACAATCCGTACATTGTTGGGACAGTATGGATTGTATACGAACACAACACTACGAGCGATAATTCTGGATCTTTCACATTATACGATTCATCAGTTGATAATCAAGGTATGATTACAGCTAAACCCGAAATGACGTATCATATTCCATTTAGGACTTAACTGGGACAGGTGTGACCATTTCTTCATATTCTGATAATGTTGTATCAAGGTGATTATAATCACTATCTCTCTTAACAGGTGTAAAACCTGATCGCATTATTGCTCTTTGTAATTCTGATTCACTTGAGAGAACCTTCGTTGTACCAGATGCGCTAACAACATTTTCTTCCATCATTGTAGATCCAATATCGTCTGCACCAGATTCTAGTGCAATTTGTGAAACATCTATACCCATTGTAGGCCAAGATGCTTGTATATGTGGAATATTATTCATAAAAATCCTAGATATAGACAATTGTCTTAGATATTCAACTGGACCAGCTCCTAATTCTAATCTATTAGCCCCTCTATTACGACGACCAAATGAGTTATTTTCTAACTGTACAGGCCATGAAATAAATGAGGTAAATCCAATTCCATTTCGTGCAAGTGAAGTATTCTGAAGTTCTCTGATTCTTTGCATATGTTCAATTCGATGAATAGGTTCTTCACCAAAACCAAATACACAAGTTGCGGATGTTGTTAAACCGTGATTTTGCGCTTCACCCATTACCTTTAACCAATTATCAGCGCTACCCTTCTTCGGTGAAATATCTAATCTAACTTCATCTACCAACATTTCCGCTCCTCCACCTGGTAATCCATGTAAACCTGCTTTCATTAACTGAGATAATACATCACTAGTACTCAATCCAGTAACATCAGAGATTCCTTCGATTTCAATAGGACTAAAGCAATCCAGATCAATTGTAGGGTGATTATGTCGGAGATATTTCAATAAATCTGTATAGTAAGACATTGGTAAATCTGGATTAACACCACCCTGCATTAGGACTCTAGATCCACCAATTTCTTCTAATTCACGAATTCTAGCAGATATTTGTTCATTTGATTGAGTGTATGTATCTTTATGTCCAGGTGGCCTATAGAAAGAGCAAAATTGACAATTTATTGTGCATACATTCGTATAATTGACGTTCCTATCAACCAAATAGGTAACATGGTTTCCAGGATTATGTATTTGTCTAACGATTCTAGCTACTTTAGATAATGCAGGCTGTGGAGCATTAAGATACAAATCTAGACATTCATCAACACTAATGGATTCATGACGACCATCGACTACGATTTTGTCGATTATATATTTCCAATTTGACAAATTATTCACCTGTTCCGATTATTGCTTCTATATCATCGATTTCCTTCGGACATGAAGATGTCAAAACTATAGGACCATTATCAGTGATTAGTATATTATCTTCGATACGAACTCCTATACCAGAATATCTTTCAGGAATGGATACGTCAGTTCTCCAACTAGCAAAATATAAACCTGGTTCTACAGTAAGAATCATTCCACTGGAAAAAACAGGGCTCGGGACATCATCACCTTGTCTACCGCCACCTACGTCATGAACATCAAGACCGAGAAGATGTCCGGTACCATGCATGAAGTAGTTCCGATATGGCCCATTGTAATCATCACCCAACGCTTCATTTAATGTACAATCTAGAATACCTAAATCGATTAATCCCTGAGCTAATACATTAGATGCAGCTTCATGAAAAGAGTTCCATGGTGCTCCGACTTGACAAGCCTGTATTGCAGCTTTTTCCGCAGCAAGAACTAATTCGTATATTTCTCTCTGAGCATCGGTAAATATTCCATTAACAGGCCATGTTCGAGTAATATCCGAGGCATAACCTTCGATTTCACATCCAGCATCGATCAACACTAATTCACCATCCTTAATGTCATCTTGATTTACTGAATAATGTAATATCGTAGCATTATCGCCTCCACCTACAATTGATGGATACGCCCAGCGACTATGATTAGAAATGAAATAACCTTCAATAATGGATTGTAAATGACATTCACTAACATCAGAATTACCTGATTTCATTGCTAATATGTGAGCTTGAGACGCTAACTCAGCTGATTTTTTCATAATTTCAATCTCATTATCGGATTTATTAACTCTAAGTTTGTCAAGGAAATTACGAGCATCTAATTTAACAACATTATTATCGGAAATCAATTGATCAATGTGTTCATCTACTCCACCTATTGAATAGATATAATTAAAATTATCATTGTGAATATATTGTATAAAATCTTCATCAAACGAATTAATACTAAATCCACTATCTACAGGCATATTTTTAGAGACAAAATCAGGACCTAATATTCTGCCTTCCCAAATTTCTGATTTAGTATCGTTGTCTCTAACGTACAATGATGTTTTCCATGTAGAATCGAGATTATCAGCCACCCATATTCCACCAGGATGATCCCAACCAGAAAGGTATAGCATATACGAATTAGCTCGGAATGGGAAATTAGTATCATTTGATCTACACTTCTTTGTATTTGTGGGAATTATTACGACTGAACCAACAGGCAACTGATCTAGGAATGATGATTGTCTATCATAATATTCTTGATGTGAAAATGGAAGATTCATGTCCTCACCATTTGATTGCACTAGTCATGTGTTCTTGATTCTGTGGTTTCTTCTGTAGTAGTAGACCACTGACGAATACTAGGAGTTTTACCATTACGACCTGATATAATGAAGAATACTAGTATTGTACACATTAATATTAATACTAAAATTGTAGCAACGATTTTAATTGATGCTGAAGTTTCATTTGGATCTGATGGTGTACCAGCAATACCGATAGATACAGTTACCCAATCAACTGCCCCATCATTGTCTTCGACCATTAATGTCAACTCATGCATTTGATTATCATTTACGGGTCGTGTAAGTACTCTTTCTATACCAGACATTATTGGATTTCCATCTAAGAACCAAGTGTATGTTAAATTATCAATATCATTTCTTGTATCGTACGTATACGTCGCATCAACATTCCAACTTTGTTGATTTGTTAATCGAATTACTTGACCATCTGTTACTGGAACAGAGTCTATTCTCATGTTAGCTTGTGGCCTAATATTTAGTATATTGATTGTAATTGATTGACTACTAGAATGTGATGCCATATCAATAACAGACAGATTGAATTGATATATACCAGAATTACTTGCATCAAACGTAAATATTCCTGTATTATCACCGACTATAGTAACTGGAATTGAATATGGGTCATCAATTTGTTGATATGTCCAAAAATATTGCAAATTATCTCTACCCCAATGAGGATCAAATGTTGATGTAGAATCTAAAATCAATAATCCAATTTTTTCATCAATTTCAACAGGTGCATCTATGGTAATTATTGGTGGTTCAAGATCAAGTTTAGTTGTGATGCAACCAATCTCATTACTCCAATTATTTCCATTTCCTATCTCAATATATATTGAAATCCATCCATCATCAAATGATGACAAATTATATTGTAAACTGATCTTACCGTTAGCAATAGTGGATATTGAATATTCTTCAGTAATTCCACTCATATTTTCTACATCAATGATATTTTTAGAAATTGTACCATACAAACAACCTTCCAAGTTTTCATTTATAATTGTCGATTTTAGATAAAATGAATCAATAGTATCTGGTATTAATACCGCACTTTCAAATTGAAATATTTCTGTTGCAATTAATTCATTGGAAGTTATCGAAACAATATTGTAATTATCAGTCGTAGTAGTATCAAAGGCATTAACTAATACTCTTTCCATAAATAAAACACTTGAATCTGTAATAATTTGAATTTCAATAACACAGATGCATGGGCTAATTATATGATGATGAACAGGAATTTTATATGATGAAACAGAATCAATAACGTCAATTGTTCCTGAATACCTGATTATTTGATTATCTATGACAGAATATGAAATATTTGTATTATTAGACGGGATCCAGTTAATAGATACTGTTAGATTACCTGATTGTGTGAAATTCTGAACATATCCGTCATCTATCATGATTAGTGAATCGTTAGATGAATGATATTGATAGTAATCATTTAAATTATCATCATATAATGGCATCATTGAAACGAACAAAGTCGCCAGAATAATGAACGATAACCTGTTACTCACATGCTACGTTAGTATATTATGGCAATAACAATTGCTTCGATATGTTCGATTATGCGAAATCATCACAGATTTCTCCCTGTTTAGGGAATGAACTACTGTCTTTAGGATTAGAATCATAATCACATTCGCACCGATTACTTATTCCATCTCCATCACTGTCAATATTTGCATCGCTTGGATCCATAGGATCGAAGGAGAAATAGTATTCCCATCCATCCCACATGGTATCACCGTCTGAGTCTTTATGGAATACCTCATAACCATCTAATAGACCATCTGGGCATCGCTCTCCATTACACATGTCTGAATCGTTGTATACAGGTGAGGTACCATTTTGGAACTCTTCATAATTGGTATAGTTCTCTAAATCATCATAGAAACTTACTCCTACTGGACTATTAGGGTCAATATGGCATGTTCCAGTACCCCCATTCCAAGATGGACAATATCGATTCATCAATCCAGTTCGGTTTAATCCGTCATTATCAAAGTCTTCATCACCATCTAAAATACCATCTAAGTCTGAATCAGGCATACGTGGATCTAAAGGACCGCGAGCTCCAATTAACTCCAACGACATATTGTCAACGAGTCCTTCATTGAGAGCACGTTCTGTTGCTGCAGTTTCCCAACCATCAGGTAGACGATCCCCATCAGAATCATCGTTAACCGGGTTTGTATCCCATCTATCTGGAACTTCTTGTGTATTGAGGAGTGAATCGTTGTCAATATCAAATAATCGATCAGCAGGTGAATTTTCAGCAGGGTTAAGTGCCCAACGACCATTTTCAGGTACATCAAATCCACTTAGATTCATTTCGCTAACAAAATATTTAGGATCAGGTTGACCATCTCCATCACTATCGCCACCTGATTGGAATCCGGTTCTGAAGTTATCCCATAGCCATCCACCTGGACCCTTTCCGCACTCTGACATTACTTCACATCCAGGTGGTAGCCAATTACGTGTGGTAACCCATAATGAGTGAGTTTTCTTATTATCCATTGTACTAGTAACTTGCATTTCCCAACCATCAGGTTGACCATCTCCATCTGTATCATTATTCTTCGGATTAGTCATTGCTTGCCATGGCCGTGGTACAAATAATGTCTCTGCGCCATCATTTAGCCCATCATCATCAGTATCTGAATTATTTGCATGAGTGACATACGTATCCTCACCATCTACGACTTCTTCACCATCTGCTAATCCATCATTGTCTGTATCAAACATGGATGCATTAGTAGTGTACTCGTAAAGAATACCATTGTATGTCATTTGATGTCCGTCTATTACCTCTACTCTGTCATGTAATCCATCAGAATCTGTGTCTTCATTAGATGCGTTAGTAGCATGTATGTAATATTCATCTGCGTCCGTTAATCCATCATCATCAGTATCTATGGCTCGTGGATCGGATGTAACTCTAATTTCAACTACGCCCTTCTCAACAACTAATATATTCCAACCAATTACTTCAATTCCATCAATTAGTCCATCATAATCAGTATCTGCGATAAGTGGATCAGTAGAACGACCAATAGCTACACCTTCATCATTGAACTTTGATTGATATTCATCGAGATTGGTATATTTTTCAGATTCTTCAACGAT
>DAPV01000030.1:8227-16260 GCA_002502625.1 Euryarchaeota archaeon UBA125 | reverse complement strand
AGCAGAAATGCCACCACCTCCTGCTCCTGTGGCTCCAATGCCAACAGAACCTGCAGAAATTCTTGCTCCCTCTCCATTAGTTCCTTCGCCAACTGAAGTATCAATGCCTACTGAACCTCAGTCTATTTCTGATAGAATTGATTTGAGTACATTCCGTAGTTCACAATCTTCTTCACAGAATACGGATCAAATGTATGGTCATATTGACCGTATTGCTTCAGGAAGTGTAGGTACGCTTTTAGATCGTTTTTCTAATCGTTTCGGGTCTGATTTGGATCGCGAAATTATCGTTCTTAGAAAGAAAGAACAGCAAGCTATGAGGGAAGTAAAGCCTACTATTGAATTAATTTCAGTTCCAGGTGAAGATGAAGAAGATGAACTTGATGATTTTGATGAAGAAGATAATGCAGAATTTTCAAAATCCGAACTTAATGAATTGAAAACAAGAATTGAGACTCGCATTCGTCCTCTGAAGAAGAGATTTGACGATGCAAAAAGTAAGAGGAAGACTGCCGAAGTTAGGAAACTACAACCTGAATTAAAGCAAATGGTTGAAGATCGGAAAATTGTGATTGCGGCATTAGATGGTGATTTTGAATCCGAAGAAATTGAAGACTTACTAGATGAATATCCAGAGGAAGAAGATATTGAAGTTCAAGTAGAAACAGAATCTAATGAGGATTTATCTGATGAAGATAATGAAGACTTTGTTGAATTTGTTGAGTTGGCTAATGAACTACTAGGAATGATGCCATCTTCTTTCCAGAAAACTTTCCTAGCGGGTAATAGTTTTGATTTCTATAAGCAGGTATACTCTAAACCTGAAGATACAAATGAAGAAGAGAGATCTAATTTTGTTGACTTGATTAACAATGAATTATCATCCGCCCCAGATGAAGTCTTGGTTAGATTAAAGCAAGATATTGATTTGGCGAGACGAGTCAAAGAAAGATATGGATAGTGAATGAAATGGGACTGTTAGATAGGATTGATGAAGAAGACTCTGTGGAGGAGACTCCAGTTGAGGAAGCTAAACAAGAAAAAGAGAAGAAACCTCGCCGAAGTAGACGTACTAAGGCTGCTAAGAAAGAGGAACCTTCTCCAAAAGAATCTAAGAGGGCTGCTAAAGTAAAGAAGGCTAAAAAGCCTAGAGATCGCGTAGATCGTAGTCTTACTGGAGACTTTGAAAAAGCTGGAATGGCTGCATTTTCATTTAGACGATTGATTGATTTCATAGCTAATATTGGCTGGTCTATTCCAATTCTTGGATTGACTATGTTTGGTACTAATTCTGATTTTACTTGGTTTCTTCTTGGTGGAATGTGTATAACTCTCTTGAATACAATTGTTCTTCCAGTTCAGTTCGGTCGAACGTTGGGGAATTTCACAACACGTACTGCTTTTGTACGCCACACAGGAAAGCAACCTCTTGCAATTTTTCACTTGTTGAAAGCGATGTTCCTACCTTTTATCGTAGTTGGATTGTTTGGATTACAAATGGCAATTAGTTACTCCGATGGTACCAATATCATCTTACTAATCATCTGCATGATATGTCTATTGATTGTGATTGCAGAGATTGTAATTGGGAGAATCCGAAAAGGAGATCGTCAAGGATTGTGGGAGTCAGTCTTCTTAGGAGTCTATTTGGTCAAGCATGCATCTTCTGGAGAGTCCTCTGGTTGGTTGAAACGTCTTGAGTCATCTGGTGACTTCTTTGAGTCCAAAGGTTGGGGCGTCGACAAAGAAGGCGAAGAATCAGATGAATCTTGATGGCGGTTTAGATGCTATCAGTTCGAGGTCCATTAGATCCTCCTGCTAGTAAGCCATTATTCATTCTATATTTTTCATTATTTGTAATAATATCATGTATATTTTCACTAATATTAACAGATGATTTTTCTTATTATATTCTCTTTTTAGGAATATTTCTGTTAATTATTTGCTATATCTCATATATTATTTTTCATAATTTTGTTCGCCCTATTAGAAAGATTAGAAGTCCTAATAATCGATTTAAACAAATAAATTGGCTTTCAGATAAGAATGAATTGGTAGTGCATTTTGAAAAATGGAATGATGATATTGCCCCTTTGATTATAGGTATTCACGGATGGCAATCAGATTCATCTTCAACTGAATATAAAATTCAACCATTTATCGATTCAGGATATCATGCAATAATGATTGATTTACCAGGACATGGATTATCTGACGGTCTGAAAATTTGGACCGCTATCGAATCAGGGCAACGTATTTTATCGATGTTAGAACATCAAGTTAGAAATTGGGATATTTCGAAAATTGATTCAATCGTGTTATTTGGTCACAGTATTGGAGGATTTCTTGTATTACGATTTGCAGATGAAATAAATTCAATTTTGCCGATTCCTATTTCCCATGTTTATCTCGAATCTCCAATGACTTCATTTCCTTTGGTATTCAAACAGAGAACTAGAGGTTGGAAGTCAATATCTGGATTAATTGCACAACTAGATCTAAATTGGGCATTTAGGAGAGATGGGCCCGATGTCGATATAGTTTGGAAGAATTTTGAAGTGCCAGATTGGGGTGTCCCGTCTATACCTGTAAGAATTCTACAGGCGAAAGAAGATATTGCTCTTGATCTAGATCATTTAGATTTACTTCAACCATATGCTGGGGATGATTGGGAGATAATTATTGATCCAAATCTCAAACATTTCGGACGAGGTCAAGATCGGGGTAATGCTTCAGAGATTTATGATAGTTGGATGAAAGAATAATCATTCATCTTCGTCAAAATTTGATTTATCCTTAGCAAATTGTCGCATATCTTCTCCAACAACTCCTTCTTCGATCCCTTCCATATCTTTCTCATCAACAATTTCGACTCCTAGGATAGTCTCAATGACATCTTCCATTGTAACTATGCCTAATGTGCCTCCAAATTCATCATGTACTAATGCTAACTGTTCTTTCTTCATTAGGAAAATATCGAGTAAGTCATCTAGATTGGTATGTTCTCTAACTTGTATGATTTCACGCATTAAATCACTCATAAGTACATCGTTTTGATTATCGGCAGCTTTTCTGTAGATATCACTTCTCAGTACCATGCCCTTCGGTGAATCGGTATCTCCATCGAAAACAGGTAGTCTTCCATGGACCATTATTGGATTCTTATCCATAGCGGCCTGTACTGTATCATCTACAAGAACAAATGACATCACCGTTCTTGGTGTCATGATATCATTTGCATATTTATCTCTAAGACTCAGAAGATTACGAATTGCTTCTTCTTCATCTGTCTCAATGACTTGTTCATCTTCAGCGACTTCAACCATAGCTGCGAGTTCATCTCTTGTAACTGCACTTTCAGACTTAGCGGGGAACATATTTCTCATCCATTCCATTGGGATGACAATTGGAAGAAGAATTAGGATAAGACCTCGTAGAGTGTATGCTGAGAAGACGCTGAGGTTCTTCCAATACAAGGCTCCGAGTGTCTTCGGAATTATCTCAGATAGCACAAGGATACCAAGAGTAAGTACAGCAGATGCTACGGCCATCACCAATGCCTCTGATTCAGTCCCCTCAACCATTGCTGCAACTTCGGCACCTACTCCAAGAGCCCCTACAGTGTGAGCGATTGTATTCAGTGTAAGGATTGCAGTCAGAGGTCGCTCGGGTTCGTCCTTGAATCTAGCCCAAAGATGAGCTACTCGACTTCCTTTTTGTTCGAGTACCTTTACGTGTGAAATCGAAGTACTAAGTAGAACAGCTTCTAAAACACTACATAGGAAAGAAGCACCTAGGGCCAGTGTAGCATAAAGAATAAGTAAAGTGTAATCCCCTTCGCTCGATCCAGAGGAAGTTGTGACAAGTAAGGTATTGACATCCACTTAGGACTCACTCCCAATTATGATTTTGATCCAAGTGCATGGATAGTTGTGTCATGTGTACTCCCAAGGAGGGGGTACAGGTCTAAAGCATTGGTGAATAACATTGGATACCTAACGCCACATTGAATTGTATGTTCTGTCAGGGTATGATATGGTCGGAGAGCACGTACTAGTTTGTGTGGCATGGCCATATGCAAATGGCCCATTACATCTTGGGCATGTTGCAGGTTGTTACTTACCTCCTGATATTACTGCCCGTTTCGAACGTTCACGTGGAAATCGTGTGCTGATGGTATCTGGTTCTGATGAGCATGGGACTCCGATTACTGTTACTGCTGAAATAGAAGGAGTTTCTCCTCAAGAAATTGTAGATAGATTTCATGCAGTGAATACTCAGGCACTAATCGATTTAGGTTGTGTATGGGAACCAAAAATAGATCCTAGAGGAGTAGAATATGGCGGAGCACTATTCAATCGAACTTCTGATCCGTCTCATATCAAAAGAGTTCAAGAAAATGTCAAATCCCTATATTCTGCTGGTCTCTTTGAACAGAGGACGATGGAGCAGTATTATGAAGTAAGGGAAAATGGTACTGGACGTTTTCTTCCTGATAGATATGTTGAAGGAAATTGCCCTACATGTAATGCAGAAGGTGCTCGTGGCGATCAATGTGATACCTGTGGCGCTACGTATGAGGCTACAGAATTAATCAATCCTAAATCTAAGATGAACCCTGATGCTAAGATCGAAATACGTCCTACTGAACATTTATTCTATAGATTAGATTTATTCCAATCATTGCTAGAAAAGCATGCTGAAGATAGATGGCCAGTCTGGAAAAATAATGTTAGAGCAATGACAAAACAATGGCTAGACATGGGTCTTCGACCACGCGCTGTTACCAGAGATTTGGAATGGGGTGTCCCATTACCATTTGATGATGATCAATTTGATGGTAAGTGCGTTTATGTATGGTTTGAAGCAGTTCAAGGATACCTAACATGTGCTCAAATATGGTCCGAGAAAATCGCTATTTCTCATCCTAATGGCTCCGAATCATGGAAGAATTGGTGGTGTGTTGATGAAGAAGGAAATGCTCCACGTCATCTTTACTTCTTAGGCAAGGACAATATTCCATTTCACACCGTAATTTGGCCTGCACTAATTATGGGCTTAAATATGTCAATGAATGGACTAAATTCACCACGTTTGCCAGAAGCTGGAGATTTGCATCTTGAAGATAATGTTCCAGCGATGGAATATCTGATGCTAGCTGGTGGTCAATTTAGTAAATCTAGAAAGCATGCAATTTGGCTTCCATCATTCTTAGAAAAATTCGACCCTGATACCTTGCGTTACGTATTGACTATCAACATGCCAGAAGCTCATGATACTGATTTCAATTGGTCTGATTTTGTCGAAAAAGTAAACACTGAACTTATTGCTGCGTATGGGAATTTCGTTCATAGAATAATGACACTAGCAGCTCGCTTACCATCAGAAAATGGATTATCTCCATTGATTCCATTTGATGACCTATCTCTGAACACAGAACACTCAAATAAATTACAAGAATTACATTCATCAATTACTGACTCTCTAGAACGTCATCGATACAAGGAAGCATTGAGAACAGCAATGTCTGCTGCACAATATGGTAACCAAATGATTCAAGCGGCAGCCCCTTGGTCACATCTTTCTCCTGAGAATGATGATTTAGAACGAAAAGCATCTCTCTCAACTCTTGCTTTTGGCTGGCGTATTGCTCGCTTCTTATCGATTGTAACACAGCCATTTATTCCATTCAGTGCTCAGCGATTATGGTCGATGATTGGTCAATCTGGGGAAGTCACAGAAGCAGGATGGGATTCAGCAATAGATTGGCAGGTTCCAATGACATGGACTGGAGAAGATGCTCAACCTTTGTTCGAAAGATTAGATTTAGAACAAATTTTGTCTAGAGAAGGCAATGTTGCTAATGAACATGTGGAAGATGAAGGTCCTTCTACCCATAGTGTCAAGGGCAGTAGTCGTCCCAAGAAAGACGGTGGTACAGTGAGTAATGAGCCCGAGGGAATTACATTCATTGAATTTGATCAATTTATGGCTGTAGATATTAAAATTGGGAAAATAGTCAGTGTTGACGATCATCCCGATGCTGACAGACTTTACGTTGTCAATATTGATGATGGAAGTGAGTCGGGAAGAACTGTATGTGCTGGTTTAAAGGATTACTATTCTCCTGATGAGATGTTGGGTCTTCATGTCGCATTTGTCGCTAATCTTAAACCTCGCAAACTAAGAGGTGTAATGTCCGAAGGAATGATGTTAGCTGCAGATGACGGTGAAGGTGGAGTCTGCTTACTTACAGTTGATTCTAAAATTAACCCAGGTTCTGAAGTCCGTTAATCATCAGGTTGATCGAAGAACGACCATTGTCTTTCCACAATTTCTTGATTGGTTTTGCATTTTTGATACTCTGCAATAGGTTCAGCATTGAGTTCAAGAAATTCTTTCCCAAATCGAAAAGGACGAAGTATTCGTTCTGCTTGTTCAATTCTACCCATTATCGCCGCACATAATGCCATTGCTTCTGCTGTTGAAAGACGGCCTGGCTTACCCCACGATACAGGATTTGCTGGGAGGACTAATGGAAGAGTTCTAGGTTTAAGTTTTGTATTTCGTAGTATAGAATCCATTGATGGTTCTAATTGTTTCCAACTACAGTCTAGACCTACAATTGAAGCGCCTCGATCTACAAGCGGAATATCTTCTGGACCAAGAATAACTCCTGCAGAAGGATCGAGTAGAAACCCTCGACGTGGTGCTCGATTAACATGATGGTGAATAATGGCACAACCCGCTCGCTCCATTGCTCTAGCAGTACATTTTTTTGGGTCGTCTTGATCAAGATGAATAATATGCATAGGAATGTCTGACATGAAATCATTCCTTACGTAGAGCATCTTGAATGTAGTCGCCTAGAGTCATCGCTCTACCTGCGCCAGGTCCAACTTTACGTTGTTCTTCAGGACTTCGCTCTATCATTAGTTCAATATCCAGAAACCGTTCTAATTTCTTAATGACTGGATCACCAGGATGGTGCCCCTTTTCTACACGTTGAATAATATTAATTCGTTCAGAAATAGCCCGTGCTAGATCACGTTGTTCTATCCCCCTTTTCCTTCTAGCATCAATTACTCGTTGTCCAAAATCGGGAGCTAATTCTTTTTCATCTCTAACCATGATGTCCTTGCCTGAACGCCCCAACCCTCCATATCCACCAAATCCTCTGACGTTACCTGGATTTGACGAAAGAGAAACACCTGTAATATTGGGTTTCAGACCTGCTGCTTTCATGCATATTTCACATGCTAAAACATCGCGTCCATTTGAAGAAGCACGCTTAGTCGCAACTTTGCTAGACCCACAAATCTCGCAACTACCCATGTTTCTCAACCTTCCGAGTCTACGACCTAATTTTAACCATGTCACGAAATGACAAATAGTGTGTACTGATTTGAATGGCTTAATAATCGTAGTAGTTTAGGACAGTCTATGGGAGAGAGTGGGGCTGAACGTCCACCGGACGAAGAAGGCGAAGGAATACCTCGTTCCGACCGAATCGATATCAAAGAAGTAGATGGACAAGTTCGTGATCTCCGAGAGTTCGCTCAAGGCTTACTAACAGACAAGATTTACCTTGAAAATGAGATTGGTCAACTAAAAAAAAGGTCTTCAAGATTAGAAGAAGAGCTCCGACACCTACGTAGCCCTCCATTCATTATTGGTAACGTACAAGATGTGCTAGACGATGATAGAGCGATTGTTCGTTCTTCAAATGGTACCGTTTTCCTAGTTTCCAGAAATCGTCGTCTTCCAGAAGCGGAATTACGCCCTGGTACACGTGTTGCATTAAATCAAGATAGTCTATCAATAATTGATGTTCTTTCTGATGCCCACGATCCTTTAGTTGCTGCGGCTGAAATTATTGATACCCCCGGAGTCGATTATGATGATCTGGGTGGTCTTGATGAACAAATTGAGCGACTTAAAGAAGCGATTGAATTACCACTTTTGCAACCACAAGCATTTGAAGAATTTGGAATTACACCACCTAAGGGTGTATTGTTATGTGGTCCTCCAGG
>DAPV01000030.1:3374-7830 GCA_002502625.1 Euryarchaeota archaeon UBA125 | reverse complement strand
GGTAGTGAACTTGCTCAGAAGTACATAGGTGAAGGTGGTAGATTAGTTAGGGAATTATTTGATTTAGCAAGACAACGTTCACCTGCTATTATTTTCATTGATGAAATTGATGCAATAGGTGCAAAGAGATTGGATGCAGCAACGAGTGGTGATAGAGAAGTTCAGAGGACATTGATGCAGTTATTGGCAGAAATGGATGGATTTTCAGAGGTCCTTGATGTAAAGATTATTGCGGCTACAAATCGTCCTGAACTTCTTGATGAAGCATTATTGAGGCCAGGTAGATTCGATCGAATAATTGAGATTCCCCTACCTGATGAAGATGGAAGAAAGGCTATTTTGAAACTACATCTAGGTAATATGCCATTAGAGAAGGGAGTCAAAATTAAGTCACTCATTAATTCGACTGAAGGATTCAGTGGAGCAGAGATTAAGGCATTGAGTCTAGAAGCAGGAATTCGAGCAATCAAGGATGAAAGAAAGAAAGTAAGTTCAGAAGATTTGACTAATGCAGTAGAAATTGTCAAGAAAAATAGGAATAAATCCTCAGATTCTGACCAGATTCACTATGGTTAACGGTCTCATTCATGAGCCGTTCCCAGTTTCGATAAACATGGTTGAACCCTTGGTTGAGTGTGTGCCTAATTTTTCTGAAGGGAAAGACGTTAGAATCATTAATGCAATTACAAATGCGATGGTAGAGATTGATGGAGTTACTTTGTTAGATGTAGACATGGGTGCTGATTTCAATCGAACCGTGGTAACTATTGTCGGTCCTCCTTCATCTGTTTTAGAAGCAGCAATAGTTGGAACTGAAGTAGCACTTGACTTGATTGATATGAGTACTCATTCAGGAGAACATGCAAGAATGGGTGCCGTAGATGTTGTACCTTTTATCCCCATCAGAGATGTAACGATGGAAGAATGTGTTCAACTTTCTATTCAATATGCAGAAGAAGTATCATCTCGATACGATTTATCCATATATCTCTACGCTGAGGCAGCACGAAAATCAGATCGAATTCGTTTGCCAGACATCCGTCGTGGAGAATATGAAGGATTCTCTGAAAAAATAAATGAGGATAATTGGTTTCCTGATTTTGGCCCTTCTATTTTCAATCCCAAGTGGGGGGTTACTGCAACAGGGGCTAGAAATATATTGATTGCATACAATGTTAATCTAGATACAGATGATAAAATTTCAGCAAATCGTATTGCAGGTAAAATTCGAACTAGTGGAGTGTTAAGGAAAGATGAGAATGGGGATAAGATGTTTGATGAAGACGGAAAAGCACTACGCATCCCTGGAAGATTTGAATCTCTCCAAGCTGCTGGATGGATGTACAATGATCAAACTGCACAGGTTTCAATGAATTTCCTAGATTATGCTAAATCTACATTACATGCAGTCACAGAAGCCATTTCTGCTGAAGCAAATGAAATGGGATTAACTACTACTGCTGGAGAATTAGTTGGATTAGTTCCATTGAATGCTATGCTCGATGCTGGGAGATATTATTATGGAAATGATGCAAATATTGAAATTTTAGTCCAATCTGCAATTTCTGGACTTAAATTAGATGTTTTAGAACCGTTTAATCCTAAAGAGAGAATAATTGAATGGGCTGCAGGTGATGAATAATGACTAATTTTGGAGATATGACATTGAACGAATTTTGTTCAGCACTATCTTCTGATAAGCCTACTCCCGGTGGTGGTTCTGCCTCAGGAGTCGCTCTTTCACAAGCAGGAGCGTTGGCATGCATGGTTGCAAATCTGACCATAGGAAGAGATAGATATTCTTCGGGCTGGGAAGCTGCTGAATTAGCCTTGAGTGTAGGTAATAAAGCAGTGGAAATGGGTAATGTATTGGCAGATGAAGATGCCGCAGGATATGATGCAGTTGTCGCTGCTTTTCGTATGCCTAAGGCAACTGAAGATGAACGCGAAAAGAGAAAATTGACGATTCAAAATGCCTCAATTAATGCTGCTAAACCTCCATTGAAAATTGCTGAGTTATCTTTGGAATTATTGCGTGTTCTTCCGTCATTAGCATCTTTAGGTAATTCTAATGCAATTACAGATGTGGGGGTATCAGCATTACTTTCAAGTGCTGCATGTAAAGGTGGATTGTTTAATGCTGAAATCAATATTGTTGGAATGAAAAATCATATTGCTGAAGAAATGCATAATTCAATATTATCAATGAGAGAAGAATGTAGTAAGATATCACGAGAAGTTATGCATCTCGTTCACGATTCTCTTTCTGATTGAGAAATACCATATCGTAGTCCTTCAACCGGTAAGCATGGATGTGGACCTGTCCTCCCTAACAGTTGGGATTCCATCAGAGATTCCTCCTCCTACTGAATTAGACCTTACAGTGGACCATGCTCCTTCTCGCAGGCATATTTTAGATTCTGAAGGAGAACGTCTTGCATTAAGAAATGCCCTCAGATATTTTCCCGAATCATGGCATCATGAATTGGCACCTGAATTTTTGAGAGAATTAAGAAATTATGGTAGGATTTACATGCACAGGTTTAGACCTACAGAAGTTCCTATGAAATCGTATCCAATCGATTCATATCCTGCTAAATCTAAACATGCTGCTGCAATCATGTTAATGATTCAAAATAATTTAGATCCAACTGTAGCTCAATTTCCTCATGAACTAATTACCTATGGAGGTAATGGGGCAGTATTCCAAAATTGGGCCCAATATCGCATAGCAATGAAACATCTGTGTGAGATGAGTGACGAACAGACTCTAGTAATGTATTCTGGACATCCTCTTGGGTTATTTCCTAGTAACCAAAATGCACCTCGTGTCGTGGTGACAAATGGTATAGTTATCCCAAATTATAGTTCTAAGAATGATTATGATCGAATGAATGCATTAGGAGTCAGCCAGTATGGACAAATGACCGCTGGTTCATACATGTATATTGGCCCTCAAGGAATAGTCCATGGTACGACGATTACTATCATGAATGCAGCCAGATTGTATCTCGATCTATCTCCGAATTCTGACCTTACTGGGCTCAGGTTTGTCACTAGTGGGTTAGGGGGTATGTCGGGAGCCCAAGCGAAAGCAGCAGTAATTGCTGGTGCTGCATGCATTGTAGCAGAATCGAATCCAATAGCCGCAGAGAAACGATGTTCCCAAGGTTGGGTTGATATTCTTCATTATGATGTTGATCAAGCGATTGATGAGATGATTAGTGCTAGTAATTCAAAACAGCCGATTTCCATTGGTTATGTGGGAAATATTGTTGAATTATGGGAGCGGCTTGCTGATAGAGAAGTTGAAGTTCATCTTGGGTCTGATCAAACTTCTCTTCATAATCCATTTCAAGGAGGATACTTTCCTGCTGGATTAACATTTGAAGAATCTACAATTATGTTAAGTGAAAATCCACAAAAATTTCGCGAGGAAGTTCAATCCTCGTTAAGGCGTCATGTAACGGCAATCAATACAATGTCGGAAAAGGGTATGTTTTTTTGGGATTATGGAAATGCATTCCTCTTAGAAGCAGGTAGAGCAGGTGCAGATGTATTTTCTTCTGATGGGAATACATACAGATATCCATCGTACGTTGAAGATATAATGGGGCCATTATGTTTTGATCTTGGTTTTGGTCCATTTAGATGGGTTGTAACCTCGGGATTAGATGAAGATTTGAAAGTAACAGATAGAATCGCTTCAGAAGTTCTTTCTTCAATGCTGAATGATTCTGACACTTTTACTATTCAACAGATTTCAGATAATCTTCATTGGATAAATAACGCAGATGAACATAAATTAGTTGTTGGGAGCAAAGCTCGAATTTTATATGCAGATGATGAAGGAAGACGTCGAATCGCTAAGGCATTCAATTTAGCGATTCGATTAGGTCGTATTTCAGCACCTGTAGTTTTGGGTAGAGATCATCATGATGTTTCTGGTACCGATTCTCCTTATCGGGAGACAGCAAATATTAGAGATGGTTCCCAATTTACTGCAGATATGTCTGTTCATAATTTCGTTGGTGATGCTATGCGTGGAGCCACTTGGGTCAGTCTTCACAATGGCGGAGGAGTAGGTTGGGGCGAGGTAATCAATGGAGGATTTGGATTGGTATTGGATGGAAGTGAAGATGCAGATTCCAGATTAGATCAAATGTTACATTGGGATGTTAACAACGGGATAGCTAGAAGAGCATGGGCTCGTAATCATCCTGCAGAAGAGGCAATCAATCGAGCAATGCAAAAAGAACCACTTCTACAAGTGAATTTACCAAATCATGTAGCCGATGAACTCATTGATGAGATATTCGAGGGGATGTCATGATACTTCTCGATGGGTCTAATTTGACACCGAGTGCAGTGGTTTCTATCATGAAAGGAGAAATCGGTGTTGAATTGGCAGAATCATCTCGCTCAAGAGTTGATAAGGCTAGAAAGGCAGTAGATG
>DAPV01000030.1:0-2979 GCA_002502625.1 Euryarchaeota archaeon UBA125 | reverse complement strand
GTGTAGCAATTTCAGCCGAAGACCTATCTACTCTTCAAGAAAATTTAGTTCGTAGTCATGCCTGTGGTATGGGTGAATCGATGGATCCATTACATGTACTTGGAATGATGACAATTCGTGCAAATTCTTTGTTAGTTGGAAACAGTGGAATTAAGTGGGAGACAATTCAGACTATTGCATCTATGATTCAATCACGAATTGCCCCTGTAGTTCCTAGGATTGGTTCGCTAGGTGCTTCAGGTGATTTAGCACCCTTGTCTCATATGTCCCTTGGATTGATGGGGGAAGGAATGGTCGATGTTGATACAGGAAAAGACTGGGTGCGAATGGAAGCTAGTGAAGCATTGTCTAATGCCGGCATTAGTCCTATTTCCTTAGGTGCAAAGGAAGGTTTGTCTCTCATTAATGGCACATCTCAGATGTGTGTTTGGCTCTGTATTGCTTATCATGAAATTTGTTCATTAATCTCAGCAAGTGAGGTAGCACTTGCATTATCTATTGAAGCGGCTCATGGTTCTGTATCTCCTTTTGATGAACGTATTCATTCAGTAAGGCCCCATGTAGGGCAATTGAAAACTGCATCGCGTATCCGATTTTTACTAGATAAAAGCGCTAACATGAATTCACATGCGGATTGTGGTAAGGTCCAAGATGCATATTCTTTCAGATGCTCTCCACAAGTGATTGGTGCTGTTAGAGACATATTGTCCGATCTTGAAAATACCTTGTCTATCGAACTAAACAGTGTAACGGATAATCCTTTAATTTTCATATCTGATGATGGTGTTGATGTAGTATCTGGAGGTAATTTTCACGGTGAAATTCTAGGTATGCGTGCAGATTCAACACATCTTGCAATACATGAGTTGGCATCAATTTCTGAAAGAAGGATTGCTCAATTATTAGATTCATCTACCACTGGATTACCAGCATTTCTCGCTGAAGACCCAGGCCTTACTAGCGGATTGATGATTTTACAGTATGCTGCTGCTGCTGCAATTTCTGAAATTCGAGCTACTTTAGGTCCCGCTACTGCTACGAATATTGTTGTTTCAGGTCAACAGGAAGATCACGTCAGTATGGGTGCAACAGCATGTTGGCTACTAATTCAATCAATTTCTAATGCATCTTCAGTTATTGCTGCTGAGATGATTACCGCATCTATAGCTTTAGATCATCGAACTGAGAATATAGGTCCTAATTTACAACCATATTTAGATTTAATTCGTTCGATTGTTCCAGTCGATCATGGTGACGTTAGACGAGATATTTCGGTACAAAATTTGTTAGAATCTATTTGTAACGGTTCATACAATTAGTCAGATTTTTCCATTTCATCAAGTTGAATTCTCACAGTTTCTAATTCAGTTAATTGGAAACATCGAAACCTCAATTTAATTCTTTCAGGACTAGTGATTAATTTCCGTGTTCGCTCAATCTGCGAAAGACATTCTGTTGCTAATCGAATGTTAGATTCAATAATCTGGTATACCTCACGTGATAATTCGACATTTACGTTAATAGCATCACGGAGTGGTGATACATCAAATCCAAAATCTTCCCATTGAGTACATCTTCTTTCTAAGGTAATTAGGTCCATTCCATTTGGAGGTAATTTGGATAACATCGGAGGGACATCTTGATCGATTTCCTGGGAATAAATACCAATCTCGGAAACAAATTCCATAGAATCATCTACTTTTTCGTCAATTGTTTGTTGTCTACTGATAGTTGGTGCTTCGCGTCTGAGTCGTGCCCATTGTTCCTTATCCATGGTTCCTGGTGCTCCAACAATGAGAATTGTCCATTCTGAAGTTTGAGATATATCTACAATACTCCTAACAAATTTCAAAACTGCATCGAAACCATTTACTCTGACCAGTAATTCTATTCCCTCAAACCACAAAATACCTCTATTAGACGATATTTTACGATCAATTGTGGAGTATAAATTTTCTAAAGTAGGCCTTATAGCATCATTTACAGGTCGATCTGTTACCCATCGAACTTGATGAGGATCTAAAGAACAAATACTAGGAATTTGTTTAGGATTGGTTCGTGTTAGAGTATGGATTTCTGTGAGTTTTCCATGAGATTTATGCAGGTCTTCTAAATCAGAAATAGGATTAACAGTTGGCCACAGATGAACCATTCCAGGTTGCATCGCATCTTCTGCCATGTTGTTGAGTGGCTATTGCGGGTTCATCATCCCTATGGTTCTAATGAACGTCAAAATGCCCCTTCATGGCATGAACCGTTATATCGAGAACTGCACTCCAACACATACGGTTACCTACCGTGGGTGAGAAAATGAGTGACGACGAACAAGACATGGCTACATGTGGCGCTTGCCAGGCTGAAGTCCCAGCAAACTCGATTGCTTGCCCTACGTGTAGCGTTTCTTTTTCTGGAATAGTAGAAGAAAATCTTGGTGAATGTGGTGCTTGTGGTGCCTTAGTCCCACTCGATTCAAAGACATGTTCTCAGTGCGGCGTTCTTTTTGTCCATGATGATGTAGTTCAAGTTCTATCTGATTGGATGGATGATACTGGATTAGACGTTCCTACATTATTCGGACGCCTTGACACAGACAATAGCGGGAGTATTGATACAGACGAATTGAGAGATGGACTAATTTCACTACAAATAGCTGCTCTTCCACCAGTAGAAGTTGAACGATTAATTGCAGAAATAGATCAAGATCAAAATGGTACAATCGAGATTGGAGAATTACAAAATATACTCGGTCAAGGTTCTATGTCATTTTCTGAAAACGTACTGGAAAGTGTAATGAAAAAGTCAGGTATTGATGATACTGAAGCTTTTGTTGCCTTTGCAACTTCATTTGATGAAAATGAAAACAAGTATCTTGATCGTGCTGAATTAAAGAAAGCGGCTGATGCATTCTTAGAAAGAGAAGAGGTTGATGTTAAACCGATGGAACGTGATGTTCCTGAAGAAGAAGCCGAGGAAGAAGAA
>DAPV01000027.1 GCA_002502625.1 Euryarchaeota archaeon UBA125 | reverse complement strand
GATCCGTTCAGATATGCGAATTCATCCCATACTATAGAGGGATACATTTCGAACCCAATTTGTCCAGACTATCTCAAGGGGTATATCCAAGATTATCCCGCTTGGACTGCAGGGATGGTGAAAATTAGGATTGAATTATCTGGCGCCCGTTCTGAATGTCTTGAAGCAGGTCAATCCGTTAGAATGATTGGAACAGTAGTGTGGGATGTAGAAGATGCTAGATTAGTAATCAGAACTACTGAAATCAACCTTACTGGGTCAGTACCAGGGTATGTCACTCTAACATGGGGAGAATCATATTCTGATTGGAGATGGGAAGAAAACAAACGAGTAGAACTATACGGGATTATTGAAGAAATCGATAATGGGACAAAACAGGTACTTCGACAACCAGGAACAAATCAGACAATTTGTATCATTGGCGATGGTACTGAGGCTTCTCAATTTGGAGAAGAAGCACCCACCTTAACATGGAGAGGGCGATTAATTTTGGAGAATGATATGGGTGGTACGAGTAGTGCATGGACATGTATAGATATTAGAGGACATAGCCAGACTTGGGCATAACCAAGAGGGATTTCGATGTTATTAGAAACGTACCTGTATGACCTATTTTGGTTATTCATGGCATTCGGAGCCGGAGCAATTCTAGGTACATTTACAGGATTAATTCCTGGTTTTCACGTAAACAATGTAGCACTAATCGCTGTATCTCTTACACCGATTGCAATGGGAATCGGTTTACCTCTAGATATTATTGCTGGGATGATAGTTTCTTGTGGCATGGTACATACATTTCTGAATTACATCCCAAGTGCCCTTGTGGGAGCACCTGATGACAATATGGCCTTAGCATTGCTTCCAGGACATAGGATGTTGGTTACAGGTCAAGCAGCCCAAGGAGTAGCATACTCTGCCAGAGGATCTCAAATGGGTATGATTATGGCAATCCCGCTTCTTGTTGTAGCAAGACTTCTTTTCGGCGATAATCCTGGATTAAATTGGTTTGAAGGTAGTAGAGACATACTCCCATGGCTTTTGCTGGGCATCTCAAGTTTTCTTCTCTTAACTGAGACTACAAGATTACCTTGGCCTTCAATTCTACAAAAAGCAACGTCTTGGATGAGAATCCCCCTACCTAAGCCTATTCGTGTCTCATTCCCAATTTTTGCATATAGGTACGAGCGTGAATGGGATGCTATTGACTTGAGATTAGGAAATTCATCTCGTAAAGCAGGAATTTTTGTAGCACTATGTTTCTTCCTGCTATCGGGTTTTTATGGTTGGGCAGTATTTGAATTACCTGCAAGATCACCAGTTGGAATGCCATCTGCAACTCTGTTAATGCCGAGTTTAGCAGGATTATTCGGAATCGCTAACCTAATTGACATATATGTCACTACATCTGAAATGCCAAAACAAGAACCAAACTGGGACTTACCTCCAATGAAACCATTGGCTGTTCCAACCTTTCTATCCGCAGTGGTATCTTCGGTAATGGCAATTTTGCCTGGGATGACTGCTGCTCAAGCAACCGTTGTTGTAATGTCTATGCGAAATATTGCTGGGAGATTAAGAGACCCTAATTTCATTCCTGCAGATTTCGAATATTCCCCGTCAAATCGGGATATGAGCCCTGAAGAAATGTTAGCAGAGCGTAGAAAACTGTTCATGGAAGAAATTGGAGGAGTCCCAATTGAAGATGATGAAATAGAGGATATAACAAAAACCAGAGAAATAGAAAATTCCGATGAAACTGACTTCGATGAATTAATTAAAATTGCAGAAAATACATCTGAATCCTTTGATGAAAACGATAAAACCTCAACTCAAGACCTCGAAGTAATAGCGGTTCTTTCTTCTGTTAATACTGCTGTAACTGTAATGGTTCTTGGTTTTCTGTACATGGTTGGAAGACCACGTTCAGGTGCAGCTCTAGCGCTCAATATGATTTATCCAATTGATATTTGGGGGACTTTTGAACCCCCATCTGACTTCGTTCGATTAGTAGCAATCACAATTATTGCAGGTCTATTCTCTGTCCCTGTAATGATTAAACTATCAAAAGGAATGCTAAAATTACACGAATTGATTCCTCTTAGAACAATGGTAATTTCTGTAATTGTATTTGTCAGTGCTTTAGTCTGGTTTAGCACCGGATTCATTGGACTAGGGGTCTTAGTAATTGGAACTTTGATGGGTCTTATGCCCCCAAGAATAGGGATTAGAAGATCTCATGGCATGGGAATTATTCTAGTCCCAATCATGGTCTATACCTTCGCTCAACAACTCGATGGTTTCGGATTTATTTGAAAAATGAAAAAAAATTTCATTGCATCAACCTCAATACCTAGATTTAATCTCAAATGAATGATGACGTCGGTATTTGGCCCTAGATTTCTTTCCGTGATGATTGGATTTCTCTTCCTTTCCTCTGCTTTAGCTACATGGCAACCTGCCACTGAAAACGATATTCTAACTCTCGGAAACGAAAGTCTCGATACAAGTTCAAGGTCAACTGCATGTATTGGCGATGTATGTATTTCAGAAGTATTAGTGAATGCTTTCGGAGGAGAGACTGATGCAGTAGGCCCATCTGATTGGACCAGTGGAGAATGGGTCGAAATCCATAACTCTGGCACATCTAATGTAGACCTTTCAACATGGACTATTCAAGATCATAATAGTCGTGCTCTACCTATGACAACACCGTACGTAGTTCATCCATCAGGGGCTACAGATCTGAATTTACCTGCTGGCGATTACATGGTTCTTGCTAGAAATGGTAATGGGGGTTCATGCGGTCTTTGTCTAATTAATTCAAACGGAGTTGTTACCCTTAAAACCCCGAGCGGAACCACAGTTCATACCGTTACTTGGACACCTCGTCCAACAGAAGGAGTATCATTAATTGAAAATTCATCTGACCCTACATCTGACTGGATTGAAGCATCTTCATTGACTCCTGGTAGTGCCAATACTGCAGGTAATCAAATAACATACTATGATTCAGGTATTAGAGTTCGTGAACTTCTAGCAGACCCATTCTTTTCTTCTGATACTGATGCTTGGCCTGGAGGAGAATGGATTGAACTAGAAAATACAGGGACTCAGACTATCGATCTCTTAGGATACTATATCAGAGACGGTTCAAGTAACAATATTTCTCTTAACGAAAGTCATCTAATTGGATACAATAGTAACACGCCTACATCTAGCCACATTCAACCAGGCGAAAGAAGAATTATCGCAGTTAATGCCTCTGAGCAGTTTGGTTTCTTGAATAATGGGGGAGATGATTTAGTTGTGTATCTACCTAATGGTTCAATCACTGATGAACTGACATATCCTCAAACTAGACCTGGACATTCGATTGTTCGATCTACCAATGGTATCTCTTGGCAAGACGCACTTTTCCCAACTCCTGGACAACAAGATGCTATTGCAGTCAATGGAAGTAGTACATTAGCAATTAACGAGATTATGGTTAATGCGACACAAAATAATGCTCCTTATCCAAATGGAGAATGGATAGAGTTTACAGTTGACTCTGATGAAACTACAGGAGTTGGTCTGTCAGGATTCGCAATTATCACAGGAACTGGAGGACACATTGACCTTACAGAATCTCTTGTAGACTGTTCGTGTACGATTAGTAGTCCTCAAGGAATTGGCCCCGGAGATTATGGGGTAATAGAATTAAATGGAACAGGAGTAGAAATCATTAGAACGATTGGCGATACTATTTCTCTAATCGACCCTACGGGGGACGTTGTTCAAACATTGAGTTGGCAAACTTCTATTCAATCTGGTAGTACACTAACTCCCTTTGCAGGAGACCCGGTTAATGGATGGACTCTATCGAGTTCACCTACTCCTGCTGCTGCTAATCCTGATCAATCAGGAGACGATGGGTCTCCTGGAACACAAGACATTATAATTACAGAAATTCTTCCAAATCCGTTTGGAAATGATACTGCTGAGACATTACAAGGCACTGGAGAATTTATAGAAATAATGAACAATGGAAGTTCAAGTGTTAACCTTCTTGGTTGGTCAATAACTAGTGGGAGTACCTTACCTCTGAATGATTCTACAACAACTGACTTGAGCTTTGAACCTGGTGAGTATGAAATAATTAGAGCAGACGATCCTAGTTCATTTTGGTTATCCAACAATGGAGGTTCGATTGTTCTCAATGATGGTCTAGGAAATCCAATTCACTCAATAGTATACAATACGGCACTACCAGGGGCAGCAATGGTTGCAAATAATTCTGCATCATCGTGGATTTATGGCCCATCGCCCTCACCAGGACAAGTAAATCCTAGTTTTGATAACCCATATACTGGGATCTCAGACCTTGTTATTACCGAAATTATGCCACAATGTGGCCTTTCAGGTTCTGATTCAGTTGGGATTTTAGGAGAATGGATTGAAGTAAAAAACAATGGAAGCGCTTCGATCGATCTTAGCAGATGGCATGTTCTAGATGAAGATGGGAGTGGAATGTTAGTCACAGTTGACCAATTATGGAATCGTACATCAATGACCTTAGTTCCAGGAGAACATGCAGTTCTAAGACCTGAAGAAGCATTTATGGATAACTTTGGAGATACAATTAGACTAATGAATCCAGATGGAACGATGATTCAAACTGTTTACTGGATTTCATCAGACCCTTGTGTTTCTATCGAACCTAGATTCGGATGGAGACCAACCTTGAATCCTTCACCTGGTGAAGAAAATCCAGTACCTGAAGAATGGGATGGATCATTATCAATCAAATTCAGTAGAATCATGTTTGGAGAAGTAGATACTAGAGGGCATGACTGGTTTGAGATAAGAAATGTTGGAAGTCAGACTGTCGATCTTGCAGGGTGGAATATCAGTAGACATCGAAATGAGGCAGACCCTTGGAATGATACATTCCGTCGATTAATTCTTGCTCCAGGTGAATCTGCAATTATCACATCTGATCCAAGTCATTTACTCGAAGACACTGGAATAGAAGCATATGGTGGAAGTGATGTCATGTATAACATGCCTTGGTTACCTAACAATGGAGGCTCATTCCAACTTGTTGCTCCTGATGGAACTGTAGTTGATACACTCGTCTATGATGAAGGAGAACCGATGGTAACAGGATGGGTTGGTTCATCAATTACTGCTCCCGAAAGTGCAGATACAACTGGATTGATCTTAATGAGAGGAGACGGATGTTCTGAGATGCCAGATACTGATTCTGCTGCTGATTGGGAAATACGATGGTTGAGAATGGGAGCTTCCCTGTTTTGTGATGGTGGTGGATTCTCAGGAGTTGGAAATATTACTACATCTATTTCTCCTGAATACGCGTTAATAGATCTAGTCAACTGGATAAATGAAGCAGAATCCGAAATCCATGTACATCTTTACGAATTTACAAGTCCTGAACTTTCAAAAGCTCTTCAGAATGCTATTCAAAGAGGAGTGGAAGTAACTGTACTTCTTGAAGGAGGAGTATACAGTTCTTGGGATTATATGAGGACCAGTAGAGGAATTGCTTCTGACCTTCATAATGCAGGGGCTACAGTATTGTGGATGGTTGACCCCCCTTCTGCATCTTCGCCTGAAGGACCATATCAATACATTCACTCAAAGGTGGCTGTTCGAGACCAATCATCTGTTTGGATGTCAAGTGGCAATTGGAAAAGTAGTAGTTTCCCTAGTGACGGATATGGAAATAGAGATTGGTCTGTATTTATCGATGATAACGAAACTGCTCAAGTCGTATTGAGTAGAATGTTATGGGACGAGAATACTGACCACTTACACATAGAAGAATTTGACCCTACAGATTCGAATTTAGGCACCCCATCTGATTGGATTACCCCGGCGGATAATCTCAACCTTGTTGAGTTGGCTGAACGACCTTCAGATGAAGATGCCATCTACAGCGGACCATTTACTGGGCAATTACTAACATGTCCTGATGACTGTATAGGAGGCCTTGTAAATATGATCGATTCTGCTGATTCATCTATTGATATCTCAGTCCAATATCTCCAAGATGGTTGGGGTTGGGGATATGGGGAAAATCCACTGTTATCTGCACTTGAGAGAGCCGCAATAGAAAGAAATGTAACAATTAGATTGCTTCTTAATGGATATTATACAAATGATCAATTCGATGATAGAGATGTTCTAAATCTCGTAAATAACCATTGGAATCGTACATTAGGTGCAGATGCAACTGCAGTTTTGATGTCTAGTGGTGATAATGTCACCAAATTACATAACAAAGGCGTAATTATCGATGGGAAATCAGTACTAGTCTCGAGTATCAACTGGGGAAGTAATAGTGCTCTTAGAAATCGAGAAATGGGAATTATTCTACATCAACCTCCTATCGCTTCTTTCTATCAATCGTCATTCGAACATGATTGGTACCGTATGGATGATACTACTGACACCGATGGTGATGGAATGCCTGATTGGTACGAAATAAAACGTGGACTAAACAGAACCTCATCTTTGGTACCTGGAAGCCCTCTAGCTGAACAATCTCAAGATTGGGACGGAGATGGATTATCTAATCTGCAAGAATCAAAATATGATGGAGACCCATTCTCCAAGGATACCGATGGAGATTGTATAGAAGATTCAGCTGAATTATCTCTTGCAGTAGAACGGGGTGTTAGTCCAACAGATGCAATGAATAAAGCAGATGCAGATGAAGATGGATACGATGATTCAATTGAATTTGGATGTACTCAGACATCATCATCTACGCCCATTAATAATGGAGAAAATGGAGATTCAACAAATGATGACTCCGATGATAACGAACCAGGAGGGGTATTAGGAATAAGAGAAGATCCGTTAGATTCTACCGCTGCAAAGGTGCTGCTTGGATTAGTGGTCTTATCAGGAATAACTCTAGGAATTGCTCTTGCCTTAACCATGCTAAAGGAAGATGAGGGATTCGTTGATGAAGTTCTTGAAGACGATACAGGATATGTTTTCTCGGAAGCAGCAATACAAGCAGAATCTTCTGAAATATCTGCTGGTGCTGTAATTTTAGATGGGACGAGTGTGGGTTCTGGAGGCAATGAAGCAAGAGATGCTACTATTGGTAAAGACGATGGAGTATTTGGAGCGCCAAAATTAGATGGATTTGAATTTGAAAAATGGACTCATGAATTTGTTCAATCTCAACTAAGTGAAGGATGGACAATGGAAGAACTCCAAGCGAAATACGAACAAGAGTTCGGCGAGTGAGAAGATGACTCCTGAATCATTGGCAGCAAGTATCAAAAATGGTTCAGTCGACTCCAAAAATATTCAAGATTTAGTAGAAAAAATAATTTCTGAAAATAAAGAAATTAGGTGGGATGATTCCCAAGTAGAACAGGTACTCAGATCAATTTTTGAACATGGAATCAGACCTGAGCAAACTGCAATACTCACAGACTCAATGAGATACAGTGGTCGATGTCTAGAATGGCCGGAAGAATGGAAACATCTTGTTGTTGACAAACATAGTACTGGAGGAGTAGGGGACAAGATATCAATTCCATTAGCTCCAGCATTAGTCGCATGTGGACTAAAGGTTCCAATGATTTCTGGAAGAGGTCTTGGACATACAGGAGGGACACTGGATAAATTAGAAAGCCTACCTGGATTCAATGTACAATTATCAATCGAAGATATTCTCGATCAAGTCTCAGATATAGGAATCTCAATGGTTGGACAAACTGATGATTTAGTTCCGGCAGATCGGAGAATTTATGCTATTCGAGATGTAACAGGGACTGTAGCTAGTATACCCCTTATCACAAGTAGTATCGTTTCAAAAAAGGCAGCAGAATCATTGCAAGCCTTGGTTTTAGATGTGAAATATGGAAAGGCTGCATTCATGAAAAACAAAGATGATGCTAAAGAGTTGGCTAAGTCGATGGTCGACGCATCTAATCGATGTGGAATAATAACTTCCGCTGTCTTGACCACTATGGATCAACCAATTGGGTGTGCAATTGGAAATTCACTTGAGATTCTAGAATCTATTGAAACAATGAGAGGGAATGGACCATGGGATTTAGAAGAACTAATCTGTTCTCAAGGTGGTGAATTACTACATGCTACTGGTATAGTAGAAAACGCAGAACTTGGATTTGTAAAAATTCAAGATTCATTACATGATGGATCTGCTCTCCAATATTTCATTGAAATGGCTATATCTCAAGGAGTCGACGTATCCATTTTTGAATCAGAACATAGCCTATGTTTAGCATTAGGATTGTTAGACTCCAAACTAAGTACAACTGAAATAAGCAGTTCTTCTTCAGGTATAGTTTCAGATATAGACGCAATGGAATTAGCACTAGTTGCATTAGAGTTAGGAGCAGGAAGGAAAAAGATAGGAGATATAATCGACCATGCTGTTGGTTTCCTCCTAGAAGTTGAATTAGGCCAAAAAATCGATGACGGCGATACTTGGATTACCGTTCATCATAGAGGAGAACTGGAAGAATTAATGATTGATAGAATAAGAAAATCAATCCAAATTATTGATACGGATTTTGAACCTGAAAGTAGAATTAAAGAATGGATTAGGTGAGATTATGTCACTTAGGTTGAATCATATAGATTCAATGAGAGGATTTGCGATTCTGTGCATGGTTCAAGTCCATACGGCTGCTCTTCTTCCTGCCCCCGTATCAACGAATCATCCACTTGCATTTATTTCTGCTGCAATAGGGGGCATGGCGGCTCCAATGTTTGTTACTATTTCTGGATGGGGGCTACATACAGGACTTAGGAAAAGGAAAGAAAGAGGAGAAAATATCGTAAATTGGATATTAGTAAGAGGACTACTTTTAATCGCTCTTCAATTCATTATAGGAATACTACTTCCTCAACGGTATAATTGGAATTCTCCCGGAATATTGACTCTTCTAGGATTATGTATTATCCTCATACCATTAATTTCAGGTCTAGATGAATATTTCAAAAAATGGATAAAAGGGAATTCTGGATACTACAAATCGGTATTTATTGTATTATTCACAATACTTTTTCTAAGAAATTTTCCAAGTCTAAGTCCTGGTCCAAATTGGGATTCAATGATTCATGTAAAATCTATACTTCATTGGTTCCAATTAGCATTTATTAGTGGCACTTACCCCATTCTCCCTTGGATGGCATTCTACTTCATCGGAAGCAATCTAGATGGAAATAAAATTAATGAAAAATGGAGTCCGCACTTATTACGAAGTGGATCGTTAGCATTTAGCACTCTGTTAGCAACGCTTGCGATTTCAATTACCCAGGAAATGAATTGGGCTGAAACAATGGGAGAAGGAGTTCTGACATTCTTCCCTGCAAATCATTGGTTCGTGATTGTTTCAGCATCTTGGACAATTTTCCTATGGGATATCTTCAGATTGCAAATAAAATGGTGGACCAAATTTAATTCCCTACTCGCATACTCAGGCAGATTATCATTAACGATATATCTCCTTCATTTTGCTCTATTAGGACAAATTATCGAATACATCCCACAGGTTTCATTGATTGAGGCATTTGCAATAACATTGTTACACATGGGGATATGGTTAGTGTTTGGAATAATTCATGAAAAATTCAATTTTATGTGGTCAATTGAATATGTTATTCGTTTCTTAACAAGAAAAAAACAATCAAATGTAGAATCTGAATAATTTTACAGAAATACCAAGAAAGGATGACTATTACGCATTACATGGAAAAAATCAATCTGCAGCAAAAACTCTCTCTTTTCTCAGAACACTGGACACCAAAGATTGTGGAAGAATTAAACGATTATCAAATCAAATTAGTTAAAATTCAAGGTGAATTTATCTGGCATGATCATAAAGATACTGATGAATTATTCTTAGTTATCGAAGGAGAGATGGATATAGAATTTGAGGATCATACAATGACACTTAGCACTGGAGAAATGTGTGTTGTGCCTAAGGGAGTTAGACATAAACCAAAGGCTAAGAATGAATGTAAAGTGATGTTAATTGAGCCGAGAGGGGTAATCAATACTGGAGACTCAGAAGGTCAACTTACAGCAGAAAATAATATTTGGATTTAGAAAAAAGTAAAAAAAATTATTTTCAAGCATCAAAAATTATGATGATTTAATGCAAGACTTTCATAAACAATTCATAGAGCGTAGAAAATTATGAGACGTGCTATTATCATCTCACTAATTTTTCTATTGTTTCCATTGGCCTCTATTTCTCAAGTTTCCGGACAAGTAACAAACGACAATGTTTCAGATCAATCCTGGATTAATGGACT
>DAPV01000033.1:17815-18219 GCA_002502625.1 Euryarchaeota archaeon UBA125 | reverse complement strand
AGTAGTTGAATCCCATCTCCTGCTGGAATTACGACATCCATTCCGAAAAATTCCATCTTTGCCAAAACCGTACTTCCAGGGGAAAGGGTTTCTCCTTCTTTTCCACCTGCATGGAACCTTAGATCCATTACCGCATGTCCAAGATGTATACCATCAGATGCTCGAACCATCTCTACAAACAAATGTCCTGATGTTGCTAACAATGAAATCTGAGCAGAAACATGGAATGTTGGAGTCCCTACAATTCTAGTCTCATTCTCAAACATTGGACATTCAATGATAGTTTGACTTGAAGATGTAATTGTAGCTCCACCTGAAAGAACTTCACATTCATCCATACCAATCATATTCCATTCCGTATCTGCTGGGGGATAGGTTGTCTCGACTCTCCATCCTCCCATATT